>JBBQRB010000017.1:0-24382 GCA_038215315.1 Pseudanabaenales cyanobacterium | reverse complement strand
TGATCCTTGTCCGATTGGGTAGATCAAGAATACTGCGGTTGCGGCGGCTACTGGTGCAGAGTAAGCTACTGCGATCCAAGGACGCATACCGAGGCGGTAAGACAATTCCCATTCACGACCCATGTAGCAGAAAATGCCGAGTAGGAAGTGGAATACTACCAATTGGTAAGGACCACCGTTGTATAGCCATTCGTCTAGGCTGTCTGCTTCCCAAATGGGGTAAAAGTGCAAGCCAATTGCGTTCGAGGAGGGAACGACTGCGGCGGAAATCATGTTGTTGCCGAATAGCAAGGAGCCTGCGACTGGTTCGCGGATTCCGTCGATGTCAACGGGAGGGGCTGCTACGAATGCGATTACGAAGCAAATGGTTGCGGCTAGTAGGCATGGAATCATGATTACGCCGAACCAGCCTACATATAGGCGGTTGTTGGTGCTGGTGATCCAGTTGCAAAACTGATCCCAGATTGATGCGCTTTCGCGTCTCTGTACTGCTGTGGTCATTAGTTTATAATTGCGGTTGAATTAAATATTTATAATTTAGCTTTCGCTACTAAATTAACATAGCTTTACATATGAACTAATGTAAAGCACTTACAGCAATAATCTATCTTTAGGTTGACCACCATGTCTGGATACCCGCACCCGCAATTTGAGTCAACTACTAACTCTGCACAGCGCGATGGCTATATGCAGCAATGTATTGAGTTAGCGAAATTGGCAAGGGGGCAAACCGCACCAAATCCAATGGTGGGCAGTGTGATTGTCAAAAATGGGCAGGTAATCGGTAAGGGCTTTCATCCAAAAGCGGGACAGCCCCATGCGGAAGTATTTGCGATTCGTGAGGCTTTACAGACAGGTGAAGATTTAAGTGACGCGACATTATATGTAAACTTAGAGCCTTGCAATCATCATGGGCGAACTCCGCCTTGTTCTGAGGCAATTATTCAGGTAAGGATTGGCAATGTAGTGGTGGGCGCGATCGATGCTAATCCTTTGGTGTCAGGTGCTGGCTGCGATCGCTTACGAGCTTCAGGGATCAATGTCATGACGGGCATCCTAGAGCAGCAATGTTTAGAGCTAAATGAGGCTTTCTTTTATAGGGTCAAAACAGGGCTACCCTTTGGCATCTTTAAGTATGCAATGACCCTTGATGGCAAAATTGCCACAACTTCAGGACATAGCTACTGGATTACAGGCTCCGAGTCACGTAGCTTTGTTCACAATTTACGAGCAGGTTGCGATGCAATTATTACGGGAGGAAATACGGTTAGACTGGACAATCCTAATTTGAATACGCATGGATTGAGTGAGCATTGCCCTTTGAGAGTTGTCGTTACTCGCAGTGGCGATCTGCCTGAACAGGCGAACCTATGGGAAATTACTGACACTGAAAAAACTTTAGTAATTACTTTGCCCGATATAAATTTAGAGCTAAAGCAAAAATTGCGCGATCGCCAAGTGGAAATTCTCGAATTAGTGGATATATCACCATTAGCGATCATGCAAGAGTTAGGCAAGCGCGGCTGTAATCAGGTGCTATGGGAATGTGGCGGCAGGTTAGGTGCGGTAGCAATTATAGAAAAAATGGTGCAAAAAGTATACGCATTTATTGCACCTAAGATTATTGGCGGCTTTACTGCGCCCAGTCCTATTGATGATTTGGGATTAAATTTAATGACCGAGGCTATTGACTTAAAAATGACAAAAGTGAACCAAGTGGGATCGGATTTGTTAGTTATCGGCTATTTATAGCAAAATCCAACAGCGCTTTACGCTATTGGAAAACCCAGAGAAATTTTTGAAAGTGCCGCGAAGCTGCACTTTCAAAAATTTCTCTGTACGCTGTAAAGCCTCAACAGGCTGAAAGAGAAAGATGGCGCTTCGCGCCATCTTTCTCTTTGGGTTAATTTTTGAGAGCAAAAATTTTGTTGATCACATCTTCGACTACGCGATCAGGGGTAGAGGCTCCAGAAGTCACTCCGACTTTGATCTTGCCTGAAGGCAACCAACTAGAAGACTGCGCGATCGCTTGTCCGAGTGGCTTATGTTCAATTACTTCAGCCGACAAAATGCGATGCACATCGTCAATGTGATAAGAGGGCAAATTACGCTCGATCGCAATTTCTTGGAGGTGCGTTGTGTTTGATGAGTTATAGCCACCAATTACGATCATCAAATCAAGTTCTTCTTCAACAATCTCAAACATCGCATCTTGACGCTCTTGGGTAGCATCGCAGATGGTGTTAAAAGCTAAGAAATGTTGATTGAGATTTTCCACGCCATACTTTTGCATCATGGTTTTCTCAAACAACTTGCCGATCGCTTCGGTTTCTCCCTTAAGCATGGTGGTTTGATTGGCGACACCGATGCGCTCCAAGTCAAAATCGGGATCAAAATTTGGAGAAGTAGCATTGCTAAATTTGTTTAGAAATTCTTGGCGACTGCCACCATTCAAGATGTAATTAGAGACATAATCAGCTTCTTGCATATTCAAGACAACTAGATATCGCTTGGCATAGGAACTCGTCGCGATCGTTTCTTCGTGATTGTACTTGCCATGCACTATTGAAGTGAAATCAGCTTTTTTATGTTTTTCAACGCGATTCCAAACCTTTGATACCCAAGGACAGGTTGTATCGACAATTTTGCTACCGAGGCTATCTAATAGCTGAGTTTCCTGCACACTTGCACCAAAGGCTGGCAAAATCACTACATCACCTTGACTAACTCCTGAAAAGTCCTTTATGCCATTGTTATCAACAGGCACAAATTGAACTTCCATTTCTTTGAGTTTGGCGTTAACTGAAGGATTATGGATAATTTCATTGGTAATCCAAATGCGCTCATTAGGAAATTGAGTGCGGGTTTCGTATGCCATCGCCACTGCTCTCTCTACGCCCCAACAAAAGCCAAAGGACTTAGCCAGATAAATAGTTACATTACTCTCTGTATATACATAGTCATGTTCGCGAATGGTTTGGATGAGGTTGCTATGATATTGCGATCGCATAGTGGACTCAGCTTCTTCACCATGTCCAAAGCTCTGGCGAAAGTAATTTGGGGATTTGTGCAATGCTCTCCTCATAGCTTGCGTATCAAGCGTGTTGTCCATCGTGAAGTATCATCCTGTTTAATCTTGCTGAAATGATTATATAGTGCAAACCCCCCAAAACAGAGGTGCAGCGCTTCGCGCTGCACCTCTATCAACTAACTAGCACAGGTGAATAGTTTGCTTAGTTGTTCTTTTTCAACAGGATTCTGAATGTCTTCAGCTATCTCTCTGGCGCGATCGCGTAGATCTATTGCCCAATAGGTACTGCTGATATCAGAAAATGCTCTTGAGCGAATATTTGGGTCGGGAGCAGTTTTGGCAAGCTCTAAGCTGATTTCTAAGATCGGGGCAACTTTATCCGTAAACCCAAACTCACCGTAGGCACTAGCGATATTGTTCAATGCAAATAAACGCTCTGCTGGTTGCGGTAAATTTTGAGCCACTTCTAAAGCGCGATCAAATGCTTTATTGGCAAGATCCGTTAATTTGATCGTGTGATACTGCCTACCAATCTCAATGATTAGGGTAAAAGCATCAATAGATGGAGCGACACTGCCCAAACCGTCCAAGCTCTTCTCGAATAATTTACTTGCTTCCTCCGCCTTCTGATCTTTGGCATAGGCGATCGCTACGTTTGCCGTTCCGACACTTTTCTCTAAGGACTGATCATTGAGGTTGGCTAGCACTTCTAAGGCTTGTTCATACTGCTTGGAGGCAATGTATTGACTTGCAACTAGAAACAACGATCTAGTTTTCAGAAGTTCAGCATTAGCGATCGCAGACTGCTCCGTAGCCTTGAGTTCGGCATTAGCATCTGTTTTGGGAGTTACTTCAGGAGATTTATCAATAGCCTTTTTTCCCAGTAGTTTTGGAGCTACTTTAGGCGCAGGCTTCTTGGCGGCTTCTGCGGACTGCTTAGCTTGACTAATCGTGTTGTCGCGAATGGCATCAAACTCTTGAAAAACGGCATCTAATGAAGCGGATGCCTTTGCATGGTTGCTGGCAAGGGCATAGCTGCCAGCAATCTCCACCCTTGCCCTCGTCTTAGCATTACGATCTTCGATCATCGGCAATAAATCTGTCGCCGCCGAGATCGCCGCTTCCGAAGCAAAGTCTTCATTTAAATCTGTATAAACATTGGCGATCGCGGAAAAAGCACGCGATCGCGCGTAGGCATCAATAATTTCTGGCGTTTCTTTGGCTGCCTCTAACAACAAATTCCGAGCTTTATCTTTTTCCTTTGCTTCTTCATAGGCTTGAGCGATTTTGATATTTGCGAATACCTGATCCACTGGGTCAGATAGCTCTTTGATCAAACCTAGAGCCAACTCAATGGACTCTTCAGCCAACTTTGGTGCATCTGCTTTGCCAAAATGACTAGCTGTATCAAGCAGGGCAAAAGCTTTTACTGAGGGTGTCTTAATTTCTTTGGCTGAAGCTAAGCTTTTTTCTAAGACTTGTTTAGCATTCTCTAATTTCTCAAATTCCAAATACTTCTCAGCGATTTCGGTGTAAGCAGCAACCTTTGCTTCGGGGGACTTGCCTGCATCAGCCAAGGAGATAAAGCACTGAAGGGGGATGTTTTGAAACTTGGGATCAACACTTTTTGATAAGCCAGCCGCCGCAACTGAGTTAGTTGCACTTAGATTGACTAACAGGGCTAAACATCCAGCCAATAGTCTCATCCATATTTTTCGCATGATTAGTTTTGTCCTTGCAAAGATTATTGCTTGAAATACCCCTTGGATTCTACCCAATTGCTAGGCAATCGCTCCAAAATTCCAACAAAATCAAACCTCAATTCAGCGCAATGCTCTCAAAACCAAACCAAAGTAATTTTTAAGAGCATTGTTACAAGAGGCTTGCGAAGCAAGCCTCTTGTAACAATGCTTAATAGGCGGCGCAAAGCGCTGCCTGTTAAGCATTTAGTGAGTTCACTTTTGTAATTGAGCCAACCTAGCTTGGAGAATATTTTGCTGTTTTAAGGATTCTTCTAGCTCGGCTCTGGCAGTTGCCACCAAATCGGGTGGGGCTTTTTTGATATAGCCCTCATTGTTTAAACGTGCTTGACTTGAGGCGATCGCGCCTTCGAGCTTTTTGAGTGTGCGCTCCAATTTGGCTACCAGTTGAGCAATATCAACCACACCCACAAGGGAAATAATTACCTGCACCGTATTGACAACACCCGCGATCGCTTCTTCTGTTGCCGATTCATCCACCTTGTCTACAATTTTTAGCTCTTCTACTCGCCCCAAGTCGAGAATGTAGCTTTGTCCAGCTTCTAATAAATCACGTTCGCGATCGCGATCAGATTGCAAAATTGCTTTAACCTTCAGACTAGGTTTGATTTCAGCTTCGGCACGAAGATTGCGGATAGTGCGAATCGTACCGAGAATTAATTGGAACTGTTCCTCTAGCTCTTCATGAATATGAGTGGTGTCAATTTCAGGATAGGACTGAATTGCTAAAACAGGGCGATCTCTGGACGGTTCGCTAGTGCCGTAGGTGAGCAGTTGCCAGATTTCCTCAGTGACATGGGGCATAAATGGATGCAATAACCGTAAAACTCCGTCCAAGACAAAGGCAAGCGTCTGCTGTGCAGTGGCGCGAGAAATAGGATCAGCATCTTCTTGCAACCGCGATTTAACTAACTCAATGTACCAATCACAAAAATCACCCCAGAAAAATTCATAAATGCTCTTAGTGGCTTCACCCATGCTGTAGGCATCAAGCTGCTCACGCACTTGCAAAACGGTTCGACTATAGCGAGACAAAATCCAGCGATCGGCAAGTTCCAGATTTTCGATTTGAATTGGGACTTTACCACAATTCAAATCCAGATTCATCATCACAAATCGAGAGGCATTCCAGAGTTTATTGGCGAAGTTTCTGGCAGTCTCGACAGTCGATGATTCATCAGTTTTACGGTTGTAATCGAGGCGAATATCTTGTCCAGCGCCCGTTACTTCTCTAACGAGGGAATAGCGTAAAGCATCAGTTCCATATTTGCTAATCAGAACTAAAGGATCGATGCCGTTGTTTTTTGATTTGGACATCTTCTGATTATTTTCATCACGCACTAGCCCGTGGATATAGACCGTATGAAAAGGCATCTTACCCGTGAAGTAGCCCGCCATCATCGTCATTCGCGCCACCCAGAAGAAAATAATGTCAAAGCCTGTAACCAGAACACTGGTGGGATAGAAAGTATCAAAATCCTCTGTTTGCTCTGGCCAGCCCAGAGTTGAAAATGGCCATAAACCCGACGAGAACCACGTATCAAGTACATCAGGATCGCGTTCTAAGATCACCTCTTCATCAAATTTAGCCTTTGCTTGAGCATAAGCTTCCTCCTCATTACGAGCCACAAAAATTGTGCCGTCAGGGGCATACCACGCGGGGATTTGATGTCCCCACCATAGCTGTCGAGAGATACACCAGTCCTTGAGGCGAACTAGCCAATCGCGATATACTTTGCCCCAGCGATCGGGTACAAAAGTTGGTGAGTTTTGCTTGTCAAATTGCTCTAATGCAAAGTCAGACAAGGGCTTAATGCTCACAAACCATTGAATTGAAAGCAATGGCTCTACAGGAACCTTGCCACGCTCTGAATATGGGACATTGTGGGTATAGTCTTCAATTTTTTCGAGTAAGCCTAACTCGTCAAGCTTAGCTACTATATTCTTACGCGCCACAAATCTGTCTTGTCCTTGAAACTCGCCACCATTCTCATTGATTGAGCCATCTTTATTAAGAATATTGATCAATGGAAGTTGATGCCGCTTACCCATTTCAAAGTCATTCGGATCATGGGCGGGGGTTATCTTAACGCAACCACTGCCAAATTTTTGATCAACATACGAGTCGGCAATAATGGGGATTTCTCGATTCATGAAAGGTAGCAGGATCGTTTTGCCGATTAAATTTCGGTAGCGATCGTCTTCAGGATTAACCGCAACTGCGGTATCACCCAGCATAGTTTCAGGGCGGGTAGTCGCAACGACCAGATGACCAGAACCATCCGTCAAAGGATAGCGAAAATGCCAAAGATGCCCATTAACCTCTTTGCTATCAACCTCTAGATCAGATACTGCCGATTGGGACGCAGGACACCAGTTAACGAGATATTCACCACGATAAATTAAGCCAGCCTCATAGAGTTTCACAAAAGCTTCGGTTACTGAGTTGGATAGCCCTTCATCCATAGTGAAGCGCTCGCGTGTCCAGTCAGCTGATACGCCTAATCGCCGCAATTGCGAGACAATCGTACCGCCTGACTCAGCTTTCCATTGCCAAGCTCTTTCTAGAAATTTTTCTCTGCCAATTTCTTGATTAGTTTTGCCTTCAGCTTTAATTTGCTTGTCAAGAATAGTCTGCACCGCAATGCTGGCGTGGTCTGTGCCAGGTAACCAGAGCGTATTGAATCCACGCATACGATGATAGCGAATCAGGATGTCGATGAGAACTTCTTGAAAAGCGTGTCCCATGTGCAAACTGCCCGTTACATTGGGCGGTGGAATCATAATGCAGTAAGGTTCCTTATCGCTTTTGCTCTCTGCCACAAATACGCCACTCTCCTCCCAATACTTTTGCCATTTGGCTTCAGACTCAAGTGGATCATATTGTTTAGGAAGTTCGGTCGTACTCATGGTTGGTTACTAAAAGATTAAGAAGTTAACTAAGGATTTGTTTGGGTTTTAATTTAGCCTATTGAAACCCAATACAGCGCTTTACGCTTTTGTAAAACCCAGAGAAATTTTTAAAAGTGTCGCGAAGCGGCACTTTTAAAAATTTCTCTGTACCCCTTAAAGCCTCAATAGGGTCTAATTGCATAGATAGCGCTTTGCTCTACCTATCAATTATTGGTTTTTAGTCGGCGGCAAATATATCTTATAGCGTTCAAATAGCAAAGAGCTAGAAAATAAGCTAAACTCTGAAAAATAAAAGTTCAGAAGCTTTCGTGGAAAATTAACGAAGCTATGGTAAATATCCTAGTAATTGATTGGAGTAATCGTTTTGGAAGTCGCTCAACTGTTAGAACTATACAGACAGGGACAACGTAATTTTTCTAATGTAGATCTTAGTAATGCGGTGTTGCGTAACACTTCTTTGATTGGTATTGATCTACGCGGTGCTACTTTGAACAAAGTTGATTTGAGTAGTGCTAACTTAATTGACGCTAACTTGACAGGTGCTAACCTGATTGAAACAAACCTTAGAGGCGCAATGCTAAGAGGGACAAATTTTTCTGATGCAGATTTAAGCTGGTCAAATCTAACTTGGTCAAATTCTTCAAACAGTAAATTTATTCGTGCAAATCTCAGCCTCACTAATTTTAGTGGCGCAAATCTCATTGAGGCTGATTTTACAGGCGCTCTTATGAAGGGTTCTAATTTGCGCGGTACTAATCTAAGAGGTGTAATATTCAAGAATTTGCAAAGCTGTATAGACGGAGAATTCTCAGGTGTTCGGAATTTAGATGAGCCTAGCCGTTCATATCTGTGCGCGATCGCGAGTGGTACGCATCCATTCACCAAAAATGACAGTCGCCAAACGTTAGACTGTCCAATTTAATTATTTTGATTTAGTTATAGCTAGTGCCGTAACTTTTGCTAGTCCTGTTAGGACTTAAAAACCAAAAGAGAGGCGGCGCGGAGCGCCGCCTCTCTTTTGGTTTTTGGTTTGCCCTGACACATACAAGTGGCGACAACTATAAAATAAGTATGGGCGGCGCTTCGCGCCGCCCATACTTATTTTATAGTTGCTCTGTAAGTTGGAGTAAATAAGGAAAAGAAGTGTTTTCTTCATAGGAGCCAACCCATACCTCATAGGTTCCATCTAGCCAGTCGCCGCCAATCTCTGGATTGCGATCGCTAACATCGTCACTACACCAACTGCCCCCTGGACCACGCACCAACATAATCGTGTCGCCAGAGCTTTTAACTTGTAATTTGAGATAGCGAAAGGGCTTGGTCAAGGTGATTTTGTGGTCAGGGGCTTGGTCAATAAAGCCAATGCAGTCTCCTGTTTCCGTGGATTTACGCCCAGAAGTCTTTTGAGTTTCGACAAGGCCGCCGCTAATGCCCCTCAGTTCGATTACTTTTGGTGTAAAGTTCGGAGCGATTACTACATCCTCAAACATCTTCACAGAACTAGATTTCTTGCTTGAAAAAATTTCTGCCTGATCTATCAAGGGCTCTGGTCGTGAGATTTTAACGTTGGGAATGTTGCTCTCTAATGGCTGCGATCGCAAAGGCATGACCGCCGCAAACATTGATGTTGTGATAGCTGCAAGGGTAAATAGCGATCGCGCTGCAAAGTTTTTCATCACCCAAATATACTCGCTCAGTGGCTTAGGTTTTAGCATTCTGCTCAAAAAATCAATTTTATAATGAGAATCGCTGTTTGGTGTTCGATATAATCACAATGAATGAGAAATAAACGGACTTAGTAAAGAACATGGCAGCAATTGGCATCATGACCGCACAGGTGCGTCCCGAACGTGAAGTCGGACAAATCCATGTTTATGACGGCACTGGCAAAGGCAAATCACAGGCGGCGCTAGGCGTAGTGCTGCGATCGCTAGGGCTAGGTATGTCAGACACCTCACCCTTTGGTACAAGAATTTTATTACTAAGATTTCTCAAAGGGGCTGAGCGACAATATGCCGAAGATGCCGCAATTTCCGCCCTACAGCAGGGGTTTCCCCATTTAATTGATCATGTACGGACTGGTCGGGCTGAATTTTTTGATGCTGAACATATTACCCCTTTTGATCGCCAAGAGGCAGAGCGAGGGTGGGCAATCGCTAAGGGGGCGATGGCTTCAGGGCTTTACTCAGTAGTCGTTTTAGATGAAATTAACCCTGTATTAGATTTGGGATTGATTTCCATAGATCGCGTTGTCAAAGATCTAAAAAATAAGCTACCTCATCTCGAAGTGATCTGCACAGGACGAGGTGCGCCTCAATCGTTGATCGATATTGCTGATCTACATTCAGAAATGCGATCGCATGATGAAGCCCATGCTGAGAAATATGATGTGACAGGGATCGAGATTTATACGGGTGCGGGTAAAGGTAAAAGTACCTCGGCTTTGGGGCGGTCGCTTAAGGCGATCGGCACTGGCATCAGTCGCGATTTATCTCATCGAGTTTTGATCATGCAATGGCTTAAGGGCGGCGCTGGTTATACCGAAGATGCAGCGATCGCGGCTCTCAAGCGTGGCTACCCCCATGTGATCGACCATCAACGTTGTGGGCGCGATGCGATCGTCTGGCGCGGTCAGCAGCAGGAGATGGACTGCATCGAAGCACAAAGAGGTTGGGAAATTGCTCAAGCTGCGATCGCTTCAGGGCTTTATAAAACAATTATTCTTGACGAATTAAACCCCACAGTCGATCTCGATCTGCTGCCTGTTGAGCCAATCTGCGAAGCTTTGCTTAAAAAATCTCGCGATACTGAAATAATCATCACGGGCAGATGTCTTAATCAACCCGCTTATTTTGATCTTGCTTCCGTACATTCAGAAATGGTTTGCCATAAACATTACGCAGAAAAAGGCGTAGATCTAAAGCGCGGTGTAGATTTCTAATATAGTTGTCGCCAGTTTTGTTGGGACATAAAGACCAAAAAGAGAGTTGCGGCGCTTCGCGCCTCAACTCTCTTTTTAGTTAATGTGAGTGTCTATGCTACCGACTTCTTAGACCTTAACGACAATCGCTATAAAAAGAAGCTTGTTGTCTATTTAAGTGGATGGGCAAAAGAAACTTTAAAACCCAAAAAGCTGTAGCGAAAGCGCAGCTTTCGCTACAGCTTTTTGGGTTTTGGGTTTAATTATGCTCGCCTACTTACTTAGTTCAATAGCTGTTGCATCTGGGTCAGACTCTTCCTCAGATTCTCCAGATGGGTTGAGATAATACTGGTCATAATATCCATAATGATATTCACTATCTGAGGAACCAATCATATTTATCAAAAGCCCCGATACATTTGCTCTTGCCGCCGACAACACCTCTAAAGCACGAGAAATACCACTCCTAGTTGAACGATTAATCGCTGCTACCAGTATGAAAGTATCCACCTTAGAAGTTAAGCATTGTGCATCAGTAATACCAATAACAGGAGGTGTATCAACTAAAACATAGTCATATTCTTGTCGCCATTCTTGTACCAATGCAGTCATTTTGGTTGATTCAAGCAGCAACATTGGATTTGGAGGGATAGACCCTGATGTTAAAACATGCAAATTTCCTTTTTCATCACCAGTCTGAACCAAATCTTGCCAAGGTGTTGGTGTTGCTAGAGCCGTAGATAGTCCAACCTTATTGGGCAACTTAGATAGCTTATGAACTGTTGGTTTTCGCATATCCGCATCTACAAGCAGCACTCGATAGCCAAGCGCCGCCAAAATTGTAGAGAGATTATAAGTTAAAGTGCTTTTTCCTTCCGATGGAACAGACGAAGTAAAGGCAATTACCTTCATCATATTGTCTGTACCCAAATAGCGGAGGTTAAGAGCTAGAGAGCTAAGAGATTCTTTAAAAGCATAGTAACTACTGCTAGGCAAGATACCTTGGCTAATCATGGCACTCAAGGACGCAACCTCGGTCATTGGAATTGAAGCAAGCAAAGGAACGTCAATGATTTCCTTGACTTCTTCAACTTCACGAATACGCTGATCTAAACGGTCTAAAGCCAGTGCCGATAATATACCCAGTACCGCACCAACAAAAGCGCCAGTCATCAGGCTGCGCTCAATATCTGGAGATGAAGGTCTTGTAGGAATTAGGGGTGGTTCTAAAACTTTCCAAGATGAAATCTCTTGAGCCTCAGAAATCCTCAACTCCTCTAGCTTTTCGGTTAATTTGTTGTAAGTTGATGTATCTAGAGCTAACTGCCGCTGAATCTCCACAAATCTTTGTTGAATCTGAGGAATGCCAGAAAAAGCACGGGTAACTTCTGTTTGGGCTGACCGAATACTCTCTAGCTGGGCTTCACTAACTGCCAAATTAGTTTGAGCCTCAAATAGTTGAGTGGCTAGCGTCTGTTGAATTGGACTATTGGGCTCATTTACAAAGTTACTGCCAACACCAACGCCGACAACGGACTGGGCTCGTGTCTCCAATAACCGATAAAGCTCATCACGACGGTCTTTGAGTGCTAAAACATTAGGGTGATCCTCTCTAAATCTGGTGCGTTCCAAGAAGTAACTAGTTTCCACCTCCTGAAACTGCCTAACTAGGGATTGATAAGGAATATCTTGCTGCAAGATTGCCCCACCGATCGCAGCATCAGGAGTCTTACCAACTTGGCGACTTAAAATTTCGTACTGCTGCTGTACTTGGGCGACGCGGATCTGTAAGTCTTGAGCTTGTTTCTCTAAGGCTTCACGCATAGAGTATACGGAGGCGGCGTAAGTGTCTGGATCAACAATATTGTAGGTTTTGCGAAACTGAGTAACGGCTAGAGCCGACTTATCAAGTTGCTGTTTAATTTGAGGAAGTTTTTCTTCAATAAACTTGATAGCTGTACTGGACTTAGTTCGGCGATCAGATAAGCTATATTCAACATAAGTCTGCGACAGAGCGTTGAGTACTTCACGCGCTCGCTTGGGATCGCTGTCAGTATAGGCAAGACGTAAAATCAGGGCATCTTTATCAGGACGAATCTCTAACCCGCCCATGATTGTTCCAGCGTCTATCTCTTTGTAAGCGCTCGCTGTAGGAGACTGTCGCATCTTGCCAACAGCGACTTCGATTAAAGGACGGCTTCTCAGAATACCTATTTCTGTGCCTAAGTTGATCGATGAAGTTCCAGGTAGTCCTGGCACTTGAATTTCGGATACAGAGATGGTGGAATTATTGATTAATAGAGCCGCACCTGCTCGGTACTGAGGGGTTCTAGTGAAAGTGTAGTAAGTTGTCCCAGCAAATACAGAAGCAGAGACAGCAACAATGACAATCCAACGTTTGCGTAATACGCGGAAAAACTTGGCAAGTTTGAACGAGTCATCAACATACCTGCCTACGTAATTAGCTTTAGGATATTCAGTCATTGTCGTATTTTTATCCAAGTAACTCTAAATCAATACATATGTAACCGCTAATCCTTATAACAAAATTACAAGAATATAGCAAACCTAGTATAAGCATAGATAGCTTGAAATGTAGGTCATATATACACTATCAATTTTTCAAACTACTTTTGAGAATCTGGTCAATCGATTTAAATACTTGCGTGATTCTGAATCATTAGGGTTAATATTTTATTTAACCAGCAGTTATTGCATTGCATCTTGCCTATTTAGAGATTTAGACTGAATGCTAGCTACGATTCCCACAATATATTCCACTTTATTCTTAACAATCCTATTATTATTCGGATTGTTTTCCTTTCTGCGTGGTTCAATTCGCGATCGCACTGTGGATGCAGTATTTGTAGAAAGACTGATGAGCAACAATGGCACGATCAATAATGGAACTGATGACCATTTGTTGCAGCGGGTTCGCAGTCATTTTTATCAGAGATCCTTCAGGGTAGTCGATATCGATCCACAAAGAGATGTGGCAAATCTGGTTGGACAAGTAAAGCCTAGCCTCTTTCTGGCGGTATTTTTAAGTGTTTTAGCTGCCATTGGCGTAATTTGCCTTGGCCTAGTAATCGGCATTTTGATTCCAGATCTAGGCAATCTCTGGCTATGGTTAACCATTGTGTCCCCGATTGCAGGTGTGTTTTACTGGCGCGGCACTCCCCGTGAGCGAAGAGTAAGTTTGCAGTTGTTGCCCGAATCAAGACTTAAAGTACGCGCTCACAAAGACGAAGTTGAAGAGTTACAGCGATCGCTAAACTTAGAAAAAATCGAAATAGACTAAAGCTTTGCACCTTAAATTTTTTATAATAGATTTTAGTAATTTTGAAAAATTTTTGCTGGTAATTAATGTCTACTGTTTTATCAAGTCGTCGTGCAGAATCAACTGTAGTCGCTCTATCCAAAAATATCGGTTCTAGCTTAGATAAACTCTCGCCAAATCAACAGCTTCTGCCCTTGACCGCACTAATCAATGACCACGATCACTTAGAGGTTGGGGGATGTGATGTTGTGGAATTGTTGCAGCAATACGGATCGCCTCTTTATATTTTAGATGAAGTCAGCCTGAGAACGGCTTGTCAGCAATATCGGGATGCTTTTGCAAAACATTACCAAGGACAATCACAGGTCTTGTATGCATCAAAAGCTTGGAGTTGTCTAGCGATTTGTGCGATCGCTGGTTCTGAAGGACTAGGTATTGATGTAGTTTCGGCTGGAGAAATATTGACAGCGATTCGCGCTGGAGTTGCGCCTAGCTTGATTTACTTTCATGGCAACAACAAGTCAGTTACTGAGCTGCGCTACGCTCTTGAAACAGGCTGCACGATTGTGGTTGACAATTGGCATGAGCTAAAAAATTTGCAGCAAATTGCCAAAGAACAATCAGGTTCGGCAAATTTCCTTGCACCTAGAATTATGTTGCGGCTGACCCCAGGGATTGAATGTCATACCCACGAATATATTCAGACAGGGCATATTGATAGCAAGTTTGGCTTTGATCCCAACGAAATAGAGGCAGTATTTGCCTTTGTGTCACAATCTAGTCTGAATTGTATTGGCATTCATGCCCATATCGGCTCACAAATTTTTGAGCTGCAACCACATCAAGACATTGGTGGTGTAATGGTGCAGTGGTTTAAGCTGGCTAGCGAAAAATATGGTTTGCCCTTTTCTGAGCTAAATATTGGTGGTGGTTTAGGGATTCGCTATGTAGAATCTGATGATCCCCCCAGCATTGAAGAGTGGGTTAAGACTGTTTGTGCAGGTGTAATCGATGCTTTTGAGGGTACGGGCTTGTCACTGCCTAAATTACTCTGTGAGCCAGGGCGATCGCTGGTTGGGGCAACCTGTGTGACTGCCTATACCATTGGTGGCAGCAAAACTGTACCTGACATTCGCACTTATATCACTGTTGACGGTGGGATGTCAGACAACCCTCGCCCCATAACTTATCAGTCCAAATATCGTGCAGTTGTGGCTAACCGTATGAGTGCACCATTGTCTCAGACAGTAACGATCGCGGGCAAGCACTGTGAATCGGGAGATATTTTAATCAAAGATATCCAACTACCTGAAACTCAAGCTGGAGACACTTTAGTTGTGTTTGGTACAGGTGCTTACAACTACAGTATGGCTTCTAATTACAATCGTCTGCCCAAGCCTGCGGCGATCATTGTTGAAGCTGGAGCGTCGAATTTGATCATCAAACGGGAAACCACTGAAGATCTATTACGTCAAGATTGTTTGCCTGAACGATTGCATCATTAGAGATGCAGTTTGTGTCTCTACCCATCGGCAAATGTTCAGCAATTTGCGTTATGAAAAACGATTTTAGGATTTGATACAGTCTATCAAGGCTTTAAGAGGTACATAGAAATTTCTAAAAGTGCCGCTTTGCGGCACTTTTAGAAATTTCTATGGGTTTTATAGCAGCACAAAGCGCTGTAGCATTACAAATTACTGTATATTTTCAGTTGTGATCAAGAGGAATATGGATGCAGTGGTTTATCAATATCAACTCAGTTGCATTCATGACGAGAACACTCGACATACTTGCAGTGTTTGGATTGATTTACCTCATGTTGTCGCTTAGTAATGATCGCCGCACATTATTAATGGTGCGTGGCATCATCTTCCTTTTGTTGGCAAGTGTCATAAGCGATCGCCTCGGACTACAACTACTCAACTTTGTTCTTGATAAATTGCTAATCGTTGCTGCGGTGGCGATGGGGGTGATTTTACAGCCAGAATTACGGCGTTTTTTAGAACGACTAGGGCGCGGTGACTTACTTTCATTAATCCAGCCCACAGCAAGTCGGCGATCGTCAGGAGAAACTGACTCAGTAATTGAAGAAATTAACGATGCGGTGATCGAACTTTCTCAAAATCGCACAGGCGCATTGATGATTATTGAAACTGGCGAACCGATTGATGATCGCGATTTTTCTGTGCCAGGAGTAAAGCTAAACGCTTTATTATCAAAAGAGTTGTTACATACAATTTTTCAAACCTCCACATTGCTCCACGATGGCGCTATCTTAATTCGTGAAGATCGGGTGTTGGCAGCTGGGGTAATTTTACCAATATCTGAACGTGCTGCTTCTCGCGAAATTGGCACTAGACACCGTGCTGCGATGGGAATTACTGATCGTGTCAGAAATTGCTTCTGTATTGTTGTTTCTGAAGAAACTGGTTCGATTGCGATCGCGGAGAATGGCATATTAGATCGTCCCGTGTCAAGCAGTCGTTTGCGGGAAATTCTTGAAACTAAACTTGGCAATAATCGTCCAAAAACGCTAGGAAGAGCAGTTCCACGCTTTAATTGGCTTTGGTTAAACTCAAGTTTTAAAAATTTGGTAAGTCGAAAATCATCAGAAAAGAAATGACCGCTAAGCTATTGCAAACTTTGCCACCAGATCTAAATTGTCAACGACTGCCTAAACACGTCGCCGTAATCATGGACGGAAATGGACGTTGGGCAAAACATAAGGGACTGCCAAGAATAGCTGGACATCGGCAGGGTGTGGATGCCTTAAAGGATTTACTACGTTGCTGTAAAGACTGGGGGATCGCGGCTTTGACAGTCTATGCTTTTTCGACCGAGAACTGGAGCCGCCCTGCCCAAGAAGTGGATTTTTTGATGGTTTTATTTGAAAGAATGCTTCGCCGTGAATTGCAGGAAATGTGCACTGAAGGGGTTCGGATCTCGTTCGTTGGTGATCTCGATTCTTTGTCTGATTCCTTGCGTTCAGAAATTGAGCGATCGCAAGCAGCGACAGCTAATAACCAGTCAGTACATTTTACAGTTGCCATTAATTATGGCAGTCGTCGGGAAATTGTGAGGGTATGCCGACAGATTGCTGAAGCAACTTTGTCTGGACAAATCAAACCTGAGAGTATCGATGAAAATCTTTTTGAACAACATCTCTACACCGCGGGTAGTCACAATCCTGATCTATTAATCCGCACTAGCGGTGAGATGCGTTTAAGTAACTTTTTGCTCTGGCAAATGGCATATACAGAAATTTATTTTACGCATACGCTCTGGCCAGATTTTAATCGCAGTGAGTTTCATCGAGCATTGATTGATTATCAAGATCGCGATCGGCGTTTTGGTAAGGTGTAATGTCTTGGACAAAACCCAAAAGAGAGTCGCGACGCTTTGCGCCGCGACTCTCTTTTGGGTCACAGGGCGCAAAGCGCCCTGTATTTTTTAATAGTGATTACCAATCTTGCGATGGTGGGTGGCGGTTAGGGATTCGGGTTTAGAAACTCTGCCCTCTTCAGCGATCGCGTAGATAATCCAATGATCGCTGCATTCCATTCGACTCATCACCTCACACTCGATAAAGGCAAGGGTCTCAGTAAGAATTGGTGCGCCAAATGATGACAACTGAGTTTTGACACCTTCAAAGCGATCAGCACCTGGGGAAAATCGCTTCAGAAAGTGCTGCATTAATTTGGAATAATTACCATCTTCGAGAACATTTAAGACAAAGCGATCGCCCACTTGCATAAAGGACTCGATCGCCCGATCCTTTGACACGGCTACTGTGAAACCAAGGGGCTTAAAGCTTGCCTGCACCACCCAAGAGGCTAACATCGCGCTGCGTGCGCCACCCTTAGCCGCCGAGATGATATATAGCCCCCCCGCCAAACGTCCAAGCGCCTTATCAAGATCGGCATCGATCTCTTTTAGTTGTTTGATGTTTTGCTTACGGGTAAGCAACTGCCCTAAGTCCGTTCCCGCTTCATCACAAGTTTGATAGGTAGCTTCGCTAGGATTTTCGCGAACACGAATGGCAGGAAAAGCAGTCACTACGCCCAAGTCCTTGAAGCGGTTATTTAGTAAATCAATGGAAGAATCCTGATCGCCGTAGGGTTCGTATAAACCAATTACTTGCTTATCGCTGGCGGCGGCAAGGATTGCCCCGATCGCAGTTTCGACATGGCTATTCGATGCAGGTGGTGTGCAGACCACCAAGCCAGAAGCATGACCAACGAGTTCGCGCAATTCTTGTAAATCGATTGCTTTGAGATCAGCCATTTCCACCTCAACACCAGTTTTGGCAATGCCGCGAGCGATCGCTTGAGATAGGCGATCGCAATAGCCATAGTCAGAGACATAGCAAACCACCACATTAGTTTCGCCCTTAGTTTGGGCTTGGCTCCAAGCGCGATAGTTTTCGGTCAGTTCCTTAACGTTATGGCGCAAGAGTGGACCATGCCCATTCGCTACGATCTGCGCCTGTGGCAACTCATCCATCCGCTTCATTGCCGAAATCACTGATCGGGCATTGGGAGCCATCAAGCATTCGTAATAAAAGCGATAGTCTGGAGTGATGCGCTGAAGATCTTCATCGTAGGTAGCTTCGCTACAATAGTGCATCCCGAAGATATCGCAGGTATAAAGAATCGAGGTGGCATGATCAAAGGTCATCATCGTGTCTGGCCAGTGGAGATTAGGCGCATTCACAAATTGCAAAATGTGACCATTACCGAGATCAACTTGATCTCCATTTTTGACAGCCTGTTGCTGAAAAGGGCGATTGATCAGTTCACCGAGAAATTGCAAAGCAACTTTTGTCGCTACCACGGTGACATTTGGCGCAAGCTCTAAGATTTCCCTAACTAGACCGCTATGGTCTGGCTCAGTGTGACTAATCACCAAATAGTCAATTTGACTAGGATCGATTTGTTCTTTGAGGATTTTGAGGTACAGATCCCGAAATTTGGCATGGGAGGTGTCAACGAGGGCAAGCTTTTCGCCGCGAATAATATAGGAGTTGTAGGTTGTGCCATTTTGTAAGCCAAACTCGATATCAAAGCGATCGCGATCCCAATCAAGCGATCGCAAGGTGGTTGTATCGGCAGCAATTTCGGCGACCTGCATCGTGAGGAGTTTCTCGGTGCGTGGAACCGCTTTTGTCTGATCTACATTTACATTTTTATCAACATATGGAATCTCAACAGCAACTACCATTTTTTCCTACCTTATGATCATCTCCCTATAGTCTAATCGCTACTTTCAGACAAGTCCAATTGATTATCCTGATTGCTACTATAGAATTATTGAAACACCTATTTGATCTCCTTATTTCTGCCACCATGACCCATCTCCACGTCTCTTGGGAAGAATATCACCACAAAATTGAGCAATTAGCAGCTCAGATTTATCAATCTCAATGGGAGTTTGATCAGATCCTGTGTCTAGCTAGAGGTGGGTTGCGGGTTGGTGATGTCCTGTCGCGGATTTACGATAAACCCTTGGCGATCTTATCCACATCTTCGTATGGTGGCAAGGACTTTCAAGAACGCGGTAATCTCAGGATTGCTAGCAATATCACCATGACAACGGAAACTTTGGGTGGGCGAATTTTGCTGGTTGACGATCTTGTGGATTCGGGTGTAACCCTTATTAATATTCTGGAGTGGCTGAAGCAGCACAGTGAATTTGAGATCAGTGAAGTACGAGTGGCGGTGCTATGGTTTAAGGCTTGTTCCGTGGCTAAGCCCGATTATTATGTAGACTTTTTGGTCGATAATCCTTGGATTCATCAACCTTTTGAGAAATATGAAAAGCTAAATCCCACTAATTTTCAAGTGTAGGATTTTCTAGTGATAAGGAAGCAGCAAGATTGCGATCGCTCAGTAATTTTTATACTCCCTTCCCAGTATAAAAATACGCATTTAAAAACCAAGAATTAGCGGTGCGGCAGTCAATGAATCTCAATGCTTCATTGACTGCATCTGCGTTAGGAAATATTGCGGCTACGTCAGGTTCTAGTCTCACCGTTGCCCCACCAGAGCTTTTTCGCCCTGAGCCTAATTTTCTAACAGTCAAGCTTTTGAAGTCATATTCAGGTCGCAAGTCGTCTTCCATTTCGAGTTCATCCTTCTTCATATGCTTCACGCTCCGATCTTGTAACTTCTCTAGCACTGATAATACGAATAGAATCTTTTCTTTCTGTATAGGAAGCAATTAATAGCCTCTCTCGATTTGATTTGCCAACAATCAGAAACGCTCTTCTTAGGCTGAATGGTCTACATCGTAGAAGTCAACGTAAAGCGGATCGTCAAAGATAGTTTTCGCTTCATCGAAGAAAACTCTATACTTTCCAAAGTTTTTGTCTGCTTTGTTTTTGTTCCACTCGAATTTCATGACACTATTTTAACAATTGTTGAGGGCGATCGCATTTCATCCAAACCAATCAGCGATCGCACTTTCAATCTACAAAACTTATTGCTTCTTTTTTCAAAAAAATAGCGCCAGTTATATTTTCGCTAGATTTACGAGTTCTCTGGTGTATTTAATGCTTTTTCGTTTAACTGCGATGAATTTTGTTTGATAAGTCTCATTAATAAGCGTAACCCCTCATTAACAGCACTTGAGTCTGGAAAGAGTTTGGCAACATCAGGATCTAGGTTAATAGCTACAGTTGATCTCTTTCGTCCCTGTCCACGAGCAACGACGGTCATTTTCGTAAAATCATATTCGGGGCGTAAATCGTCTTCCATCTCAAAGTTCTGATTCATATGCTTTACGTTCCTTGCGTGTAGCTGGACGGGCGCTGATGAGGCGTGTATGGTTTTGTCTTTCTGTGTAAGATACAACTAGAAGTTTACCTTTAGTTGATTCTCCCATGATAATAAATCGCTGTTCGTGAATCGAGTGTTCTGTGTCTGAAAAGGTCAAAAACAAGGGGTCGTCAAATACAGAGGTTGCTTCATCAAAAGATACTCCATGTTTGTCTAGGTTACTTTTGGCTTTGTTTTCATCCCAATCAAACAACATGAGTTAGGTCTGTAACGATTAATTTCGATCATTATAACGGATCGCCCCTCATCAAAAGCAATCTGCGATCGCACATTTATTCATAATGAGACCAAACGGAAACAACCCTAATAATTTTAGTCTCTTCATTAACTGAATAAACTGATCGATGTTTGATATTGATCCGCCTCGAAAAATATCCTTTTAAGTTGCCTGAAAGTTTTTCGTATGGAGGTTCGTAAGGATTATTTCTGATCATTTCTAACAAAGCTTTGAGGTTCGATTCCAAGTTCGCAGATTTTAGTTTTTTGGCATCTTTTAACACATTACGACTAAACTCAATCTTCCAATTCATTCAGCGCTCCCATAAATTCATCTTCAGAAATCCAGTCATCCGTTTTCTCGGCATTTCTAATGGATTCCACAAAATTGGGAATTGATTGCAGATAGAGGGTTTCTTGTATACTTTCCCAATCTGACTTAGATAATAGAACTGCATCCCCTTGCCGACTGGTAATAAATCTCGGCAAATGATCCTTATTTACCTGTTCAACTAGACTGAAAAGTTTAGCTCTTGCTTCGCTAATATTGAGAATTTGCATGATATTTTCTAATATCGTACCGATAATTGTACCACTCTTTCGGAGCGATCTGGATGCGATCGCCTCTTACCAAAATCAATCACTGGATCACAAAAAAAGATCCCATAACGCACTGATTTATCAATTGCACAAGCACCCGACAAAATCGGCGATCGCACTTATCCACAAGAGGAGATAGGCTGGACAGTCAGCTTAAATCCAAGTGCTTTAGCAACTTTGGTTACTGTTGCAAAAGTAGGATTGCCATCAGGTGATAATGCTTTGTAAAGCCCCTCTCTTGTTAAACCAGTATCTTTAGCTAATTGACTCATGTTTCTAGCACGAGCGATGACGCTAAAGGCATGAATGATCCCCTTAGGATCATCTCCTGCTTCCTCAAGGCAAGCTTCTAAATATAACTGAATATCTTCTTCTGTCTTTAGATGTTCTGCTGAGTCCCAGCGACTAGTAATGAGAGCCATAACTCAATCCTCTAATTGTTGAACTAGTTTCTTAGCCTTGTTTATGTCAGAAGTCTGAGAGCTTTTATCGCCGCCACACAGAAGTATCACAACGATAGAACCTCTCTGTACAAAATATACTCTATAGCCAGCCCCATAGAATATTCGCATTTCGCTGACTCCTTGACCAACTGGAGCGACATCACCAAAGTTTCCCATTTCCATGCGATCGATGCGTGCTTGAATGCGGGCTTTAGCTTTTCTGTCTTTTAAACTGGTAAACTAGTCAGCGAATATTTCTGTCTGGCGAACTTCAATCATGTGTTAACTATAGTTAACAATATAAAAATTGTCAATTCATATTTCCTCAATAAACTCGACAAGATCGGCGATCGCATTTCATCAAAAGCAATCTGCGATCGCAAAAAAAGATCGCATAACTCACTGATTTTTCAATTACATAGGCATAGAGCGCGTTACATTTCAGTAGTCTGAAAAATCGGCGATCGCAGCAAAATTAAAACAAACTATAATACTTAGTGTTGGCTGTATCAAAGGAGTTACAAGTTAATGACTCAGACAGTTGTAAAGAAATCTTTGTATGAATCTGATTACCTACTTTGGACTCAAGAGATTGTGTCTAAGTTAAAGGCTAGAGATTTTTATGATATGGATTTTGAAAATTTAATTGAGGAGATTGAGGACTTGGGACGTTCTTATAAGGATGAGCTAGAAAGCCGTTTAGATGTTCTGCTGTCACATATTTTGAAGCGCTTGTATGTCTCCCTCACCAATGATTACAATGGTTGGGAAAAAACAATCCGAGAACAGCGTAAGCAAATTAGGAGAAGAATAGAAAAATCTCCGAGTCTCAAAGGTTATTTGCCAACTATTTTTGATGCAGTCTGGCAAGATGTGTTGAAGGAAATTAGAGAAGATTATCCACAGTATCAATTTCCCTGATTGACTGACAAAAGTCTAAGAAGCCCAGTCCTGGTTCTAAATTAGTTTGTGTTTGATAAAATAGGAGAAGTGGACGAATTGAGAGAAAAAGTCCTATGGAAAAACGCAAAGCCCGAACAACATCAGGAGATAAAACGATCTGTCTACCGATGCCACCAAATGTTGAGTATCCAGCTTTTGTCGAAGATACCGCTAGATATCGAGCCTATCTTGACCAACTGATTGAAAAACAACCAGAATTGTTTCCAGCAGAGATTAATCAAGGATATTGCTTTCACGGATTTGTCGAGTCAGATAAACTGCACCTACGCACTCGTCGGATTCGGCTCAATAGTAATCGGCAAGCATATCAACTGCGCCCTGATACGGTGATGCCATATATGATTGGTTATACCGAGGAAGTTGAGAAAGGACTCTACTTAAGGCGTTATGGAGTGCCTTATGAAGCTATTGCCCATGTTTTAGGACATAGTGCCATGTATTGGTATCAGGCGACACAGGCTTTAGGTCGAATTTCAATTGTAGGAGCGACGGTGAAAAAGCCGTCATCTCTTCCCCCGCATCTTGTGGCAGATGAAAAGCATAGCTGGTGGCTGGGTCAACGGATCTATATTGCGGTCACGGCGGCTAAGGAATGCTTTTTAGGCGTAAGCTTGGCGATGGATGCAGGTGCGGAAGCACTGACTCAAGCCTATGGAGTCTTTCACGCAGAAGTCATAGGCTTAAATCCGGACTACAGTCCTAAAACCGTCAATACTGATGGCTGGGGAGCGACACAAACAGCTTGGCGGACACTTTTTCCAAATATCACTTTAATCCTGTGTTTTTTGCATACCGTGTTGGGTGTCCAACAGCGTTGCCGACGTGAACCGACCTTATTTAAACAGGTGACTGAGAAGCTTTGGCATCTATTTCACAGTGAAACACTTTCTCAATTCGGTCAACGGTTACGCCGAATTCATGAATGGGCTAAAACCCAAGTCACTAATGAGGCAGTTCGACAGAAATTGTTGGCGCTCAAAAGCAAAGCGGTGGGGTTTCGACCTCGGTTTACCTTCCCAGAGGCTTATCGAACCAGTAATCAAGTTGACCGTTTGATCAACATTCAAGACCGACTACTCTATCAGATGCAATACTTTCATGGCACTCAAAAATCGGCTAATCTAGCTTTACGCGCAATAGCTCTGCTGTGGAATTTTCATCCCTATTGTCAAAAGATTCAAGCTGACTGTCTTTTCACTCGATCCCCCTTTAGAAACCTTAATGGCTTTTCCTACCATAACCACTGGCTGCGAAATCTTCTCATTGCTTCTTCTCTCAATGGAAGAAGTACAGGGCTATTTCATTCTGCATTTGGGTAATGAATTTAGGTTGTTTCAGTCATCGAGTTATATGATTCCTGAAATCTGAAATGGCGCGTTCTCGTGAATACATAAAATGTCGAATATTAGAATGAAATAGC
>JBBQRB010000016.1:0-24600 GCA_038215315.1 Pseudanabaenales cyanobacterium | reverse complement strand
TTGTTAGCGCTATACAACAATTCTAGGTTAGCTTGATTGCTTAACTTGAAGTTCAAGCCAGCAATAGATACAGTACCTCCAGAAGCGATACGAATTAATGGGCTGAAACGACCAAAGCGAGAAATTGTGCCTTGACCATCGCTTTCAAGAGGATTGAGAGGGCTAAGCACATCTTCAGGTGCACCAACAGGAGCAACATAGGCTGTGATACTGTCACCAACTGGGAAGCGGTAGAACAAACGATTGATTTCAAAAGTATTGTCTGTTCTACCACTTTCATATGACAAACGAGTTGTTGCATTTCCGTTACCTAGAGATGTCCCAATATTTGGGGTGTTGCTAGCTTGTAAACGTGTTCTCAATAGATCCTTGCCAGTGAAGCTGGTATCTAAGTTAAGGCGAACGCGATAGCTAAAGATTGTGTTGGTTCTATCAACAGCGCCAACGCCATCAGAAGCAGCAGCAAGACCAAATACAGCTTCACCGCGTAGCTTGGTGGTGGTAGAAAACTGTTGAGCTTCGAGCTTAGCGGTCTTAGCATCAAGAGCGTCTACACGACCGCGAAGGGTTGCGAGTTCAGCCGCAAACTCTTCTTGGAGTCTTTGGAGTGTAGAGAGGTCTTCTTGGGATACCTTATCAGCTAACCCTGCGGAAATGATTTCGTTGATTTTGTCCAAGCAAGCATTCAAACCAGCAGCAAATTCAAAACGGCTGGTGGCTTGGTTGCCGCGAAAGGTGCTGTCAGGATAGCCAGCAATACAACCGTAGCGCTCAACGAGAGACTGCAAAGCGGTGAAAGCCCAATCAGTAGGACGGACATCGCTAAGCTGAGATACAGAAGTTACGTTTTGAGCAACAGCACTAGAACGAACTAGGTTGTCGCTATTGATGGAGCGAATAACTTCAGAATTTTGAGAAGACTGGGCATTTGCAGCACCGCTAATCAGAGCAGATGCGGCTACAGCAGCAGAAATTACGACGCTGTAATTTTTGAATAAGTTTGTCATTTAAATTAACATTCCTCACAATGTAACAAGAAGACATTTAGATTGAAAATCTAACCTATATAAATGTATCAACAACTGCAGCAAAAAGTTAAGTGTTGCTGAACACATTGTTGACGCATTCAGTCATAAGTTAACCATATTTGTTTCAATTTTGTCGATCAACCATACTTAAGGCTTAGATTAGTCCTTAACTAGGTTTTACAAATTTCATTTTCAAAATACTCCCTTCCTAGTGAAAGATTAGCAATGATGATAACTGTAAAATTTGTTATTGGGCGTGACTGCTGACTCAATTAGGCTAAAATATTGTGCGTAGGGGAACATCGTGCAAATTGGCTCTACAAATTCGCAAGTAAATTGAGAATATTACGCATAGCAGTAGCTAGGTCATGTTATTGAGCCATAAGTGAAGCAATGACCTATTTGAAGAGTAATAATTTTCAAAGTTAATTTGGTTTATGTACCTGTATCAATTTATTTGTATCAATGTACTCAGACCTGAGCTTGTTGAGTTTTGACACCATGTTTTCCCACAACTGTAATATTGCAAAGATATTGCGGTACTAACTTACTCACCTTAAATAATCGCTCAACCTTCGCCTCATGGAATTCTCGATCACCCAACTATTAGAAAATTTCTCCGATGACAAGCTAGTTACGCCTAAAGCGGTCGAAAAAAAATTGGGGATTAGCGACGACAACAAAAGCGTTCGTCGCCTCCAAGTTGCTCTTGATGCGCTTGAAAAAATTGGCATTCTAGAAAAAGATAAAGGAAAATATCGCCGCATTCAAGAAGAGGGGCTGATCGAAGGACGGCTACGTTGTTCAAGTAAGGGATTTTGTTTTGCGATTCAAGACTCTGAGGATGCAGAAGATATCTACGTTAGAGAGAGTCGTCTAAGCAATGCTTGGAATGGCGATCGCGTATTAGTGAGAGTCACTAAAGATGGCGTGAGGCGGCGATCGCCTGAAGGCGAAGTAAGGCTGATTCTTGAACGTTCAAACCCAACTTTACTATCGACTGTAAAACTAGTTGATGACAGCTATCGAGCAGTGCCGCTAGATGATCGTCTATTGTTTGAAGTGGAGTTAATACCTGATGAAGACAATCCCGATCTCAGCTTAGCTCTTGGCAAACTAGTGCATCTGGAAATGGTGCGATTTTCCTTGGGCAATCATTTGCCATTGGGTCGGATTTTACAAATTTTGGGGGATGATGCCGAGTCAACTAATGATATTGACCTAGTATGTTGCAAGCATAATTTGCCCCGTAGATTTAGTGCTAAAGCATTGACAGCCGCGGCAAGTTTACCGAGGGGGGTCAGGAAGGCTGACCTTAAACATCGCTTAGATTTGCGGAAAACTCTGACCATCAGAGTTGGGAATGCGGCGGCTATTTCTATAGTCGCCTCAGAATCTGGTTGGGACTTGAGTGTGCATATTCCAGATGTGGCTACTTATGTAAGTGCAGGATCTGCTTTAGATCTGGAAGCGCATAAGCGATTGCGGTCATTTTTCTTGGGTGATACGGTTTTGCCGATGTTGCCCGAAATGAATGTATTTAATCAGCCTGAGTATCTAACTATGTCAGTGCTGATTAAGTTGGATCATGAAGGGAATTTACTAGCCTTTGAGATTCAGCCTTCAGCTATTTTGGTACGCGCCAACCTTAGCTATCAAAGAGCGCAACAGATTTTAGTTGGTAAAGATACGGTTGATGAGGATGCACCTAGCCAAGAGATCGATACTGAGGTAGAGGAGTTAGTTCACCTGATTGCTAAGGTGGGTGA
The DNA here is from genome assembly GCA_038215315.1 of Pseudanabaenales cyanobacterium. Classification (GTDB taxonomy): domain Bacteria; phylum Cyanobacteriota; class Cyanobacteriia; order Pseudanabaenales; family Pseudanabaenaceae; genus Pseudanabaena. The sequence continues at coordinate 21,803 of JBBQRB010000016.1, read as the reverse complement.
GCTATTGCAACAGCATTCTAACGCCATTAGGTTAGTACTGCCCCAAATCCCTTCGCAGGAGGCTGATGAAGGAGTAAGAGGGCTAACGATAGTTCCTGTAACTTTACCTATTTCAGGTGCGGTGACAGAAGTGATGATTTTGGCGAACAAGGCGATCGCCTCTCACTTACAGTCTTTGGGAATCCCCTCCGTTTATTTACGGCAAATTCCGCCCGATCAAGGTAAGGTCGATGATTGGACGAAGCTCCTTGAGAGTATGGGTATATTGACTCAGTTAGAAATTCCTGAACAAGTCCAAGTTGCCGATATTCACAATATATTGCAGCAGGTAGGACAGCTTGAGCAAGATACAACCCAAGATATTCTCAAGTATTTGCTGCTGTCGATGTTTAAAACCAATGAGTATGTACTTACTCCTTCCTTGCACTTTGGTCTGGGGCTGATTGAGCATCCTTATGTGCATGGCGTATTTCCCCAAAACCATTATGGCGATCTGTTAATTCAGAGGATTTTGCACACTGTTTTTGAGGAAGGGCGCGATCGCCGCAGTATTAGGATTAAGGATGGCGTAAATTTGCGTAGCTCTAGCGCTCATGGACAGGTAAATTGGAGTGTGTTGCCGCCTGAAACTGAGCGTCAGTTGATTGAGGACTTAGAAGCGATCGTGCCGAAGCTAAATCAAGCTGATGCACTATACCATCGTTCTGTTTCGGATCTTGATGGGCTGCGAAAAGCAGAATTTATGCGATCGCACACTGGAGAAAATTTCCACGGCATCATCACTAGCGTGCAGTCCTATGGATTTTTTGTGGAAATTGATTCGCTGCTGGTCGAAGGACTAGTTCACGTCAGCTCCCTTAAAGATGACTGGTATGAGTTCCCATTGATCAATGGCAAGGGGCGCGCAAGAGCTTCTACACTTCTCGTTGGTCGCCGCAGTGGTCGTCAATATTGTTTGGGCGATCGCGTAAAAGTACAGGTTAAAGGTGTGGATTATTATCGTCAACAGATCGATTTGATGGCGGTTCCACAGCAGTCTTTCGCCGAAGGGGATCTCTCACTACAAGCTGAAGTTAATACTGAACTGGGTTCTGACGCAATGTCCAATGAGGAAATTGAAGAGGAATTTGATCTAGATGAAGAGTAAACAACTAACTTGAGATCTGGCTATTGGTGAACCACAGAAAAGACAGCCAAGAAACAAGCTTATCCTGAACAATTAATTCTCTCCGCGAGTTTTCCACCATGTCGCTTTCTCGCTTACTGGTGACTTTTTTAAACCGTCTTCAGCCTTCAGCAGAGACGGTTATGCTCGTGTCAGCGATCGCTGTGGGCTTGATTAGTGGGACTTGTGTAACTTTATTTCGCAAGTTAATTGCATTTACTGAGGAGCTTTATTGGCACAAATTAGAGTCGTTTTTAGCTGCCCAATCGACTTGGGCAATTATCCTCATACCCTTGCTAGGGGCATTAGTTGTCAGCATACTGAAATATAGGCTGATCAAGGTTGAAGAGCTAAATTCAGGAAAACCTCAAGCGATCTCTCGCGATCTAGGGCAGTTGTCCTATGCTCAAATCCCCCTAAAGACAATTGCTGCTGCCCTTTCCCTCGGTTCTGGTGCTTCTTTGGGGCCAGAAGGTCCCAGTGTGGACTTAGGAAGTAACATTGGGTCGTTGCTAGGTCAAATGCTGCAATTTTCGAGCGAAAGGATTCGTTTGCTGATTGGGGCAGGTGGTGCGGCTGGACTGGCGGCTGGGTTTAATGCGCCAATCGCAGGTGTGTTTTTTGCCTTAGAAGTGCTACTACGTGACTCTTACCGTACTAGCAAATCTAGTCCTAACTCTGATGTCAGTGTTGTTGTCATCGCTTCAGTGATTTCGGCTCTAGTGTCACAGATTAGTCTTGGTGAACGCCCAGCCTTTAGTTTGCCCGTTTATGAAGTTCGTAGTTATTGGGAATTACCTCTTTACTTGGGTTTGGGTGTACTTGCCAGTGTGGTGGCGTTACTTTTTACGAAGGCGATCGCCCAAGCTCAAAAGTTTTTTGCAGGTCAGTGGCAAATTGCGCCATTTATGGCTAATTTGTCGATCCCTGTAAAGCTGCTAATTGGGGGCTTTTGCATAGGTGTCGTAGCTCTGACCTTCCCAGAGGCGATCGGAATTGGTTATGAAACCGTCGAATCAATTCTTCAAGACACGCCTTTTACAATTCCTCTATTGGCAGTTCTGTTATTAATTAAGTTATTACTGACGGCGATTAGTTCCGCCAGTGGTTTTGTCGGTGGGATTTTTGCCCCTTCGATTTTCTTGGGCGCAGTGTTAGGCAGTCTTTATGGTCAGGCGATCGCAAGTCTTTTACCAGCTTCATTTCCGATTGCGGCTTCGCCAGCCTATGCATTGGTGGGGATGGCGGCAGTTTTGGCTGGCACAGTTCGCGCTCCGCTCACCTCTGTATTATTGCTATTTGAGATGACCCGCGACTATCGGATTGTCTTGCCATTGATGGCTGCGGTGGGACTTTGTGCATGGGTTATCGATCAGACTGATACGTCTAAAGCAAATCGGATGATTATGCAATGGTCTGATTTGCCTGCTGATATTGAAGTTTTAGAAAAAATTAAAATTGCCGAGGTAATGACTCTTAACCCTGCTTCGATTAAATACACGATGCCATTACTTCAAGCGGCGCAGTTTATCACGAGCGGATATCATCACAGCGCCCTTGTTTTGGATGATGTTAATCACTTACAGGGCATTCTGACAACTCAGGATATTAAGCGGCTGCTCTTAGCGCCCGCTAGTGCCATACCTCTCGAAGATGTTACTGTGCAGAATGTTTGTACTCGCGAGGTCATGTGTACCTTTGCCGATGAGTCCCTTGCTGAAGCTCTAAAGCGCATGGCAACCAGAGATTTGCGGCAAATGCCTGTAGTTGATCGTCATCAACCTAAGCGCGTAATTGGGATGGTCGATCGCTTGGCGATTACAACTGCTTACAATACAGCGCTGACAAAGCGAGCGATCGCCGCTAGGATGACAGAAATCAAATCAGCAGCAATAATCATAACGTCTAGTAATGGCAATAGTGGCAACAATTCTAGTAATGGCAACAACATTTCTAGCAGTATTCCTAGCAATAATGCTAATGACAAGAGCGATGATAAGGACAATAATTTGAATAAGGAAGTAGATATACAAAGTTCTGAGGCAATTTCCTCATAAAATTTAGTCAGCGACTGTCTTAATTCCCTTCCTAGTGAAAGAAAGATTAGACGGTGCTGCGCGCCGCGCCGCATCGTTAATTCTTGGGTTTTAATGTCTATCTTTCTACTGGGAAAGGAGTAATATCTAGCAATTAGCCTAAAAAGGGATGTCATGGATAGCGAAGAAATACTAATTGAATTTGCGACAAAAAATAGCGATCGCGCCAATGGTGGTGAAATCAAATCGATTAACTCTGCCAAGGTTAGAGACAATATTCAGAAACTTGCCAGTTTTGTGCAGCAAATTGCCACCGAAAATTCTCAAAGCCACGACAAGGGGTTATCTCTTGATGAGGTTGAGATTGCGGTCAGGCTTACTGAGTCTGGTGAAGTTGTGTTGCTAGGCGATGGTCAAGGTGGTGGGGCGATGACCTTGCGATTTCGCCGAGCGGCTAGATCAGCGATCGCCAAAAATGACATAGAAACCGTACAAGTCGTGAAACCCAATACAGGGATTGACTACACCAAGCTCAAAGGTTTGTTGTCGGGTGCTAAGTGGCAAGAGGCAAATCAAGAAACTTGGAATTTGATGTGTCAAGCCGCGCATAAGAATATTGGATCGGTGCTGTCAGCCGAAGATATTAAGCAAATCCCCTGCGAGGACTTGCAGATAATCAATAGCTTATGGCAGCAATATAGCCAAGGACGCTATGGGTTTAGCACACAGAATCAAGTTTATATATCTTCTATATTGGGCTAAGTAGATGGACGTGATTAACTACAACCCCAAACCTTTACAGCCTATTGAGGCTTTAAAGGATCCAGAGAAATTTTTAAAAGTCCCGCGAAGCGGCACTTTTAAAAATTTCTCTGGGTTTTATAAAAGCGCAAGGCGCTGTAAAGTTGTGCCATTTTAAAATTGCTCCACTATTTTAAAATGGCTTCACTATGGGACATAACTTTATCGGTTTGGGTAATTTATTGTGTGCAACTACAAAAGTTTATAAACTTCAAAACTAAAGGCTTTAACATCATGGATCAAGATAAGCAAAAGCAGATTACAGGCTACTTTATCGAAGAAGCGAAAGAGCATCTGCAAACTATCGAATCGGGACTACTCAATTTACAAACTCTGTTGGGGGATACAGAAGCGGTAAATGAGATATTTCGAGCTGCACATTCGATTAAGGGTGGGGCAGCTATGCTGGGATTCAGCAGTATTCAGCACGTTGCCCACAACTTTGAAGACTATTTCAAGGTCATGCGCGAAAATACAAATTTTCAGGTAGATCAGGATCTGCAAACATTATTCTTGCAAGCTTTTGACAAGTTACAAGAACTTGTCGAACATCTCCAAAGTCCCTATGGATTGACTAAAGATGCTGTTGATGGGGTGATGAAAGGCTCCGATCAAATCTTTGCCAATCTCAAAAGCCATCTTCAAAACTTAATCTCTGGTAAAACTACTGAAGTGAAGACTGTAGCTGCCTTCAGCAAATCAGCCTCGGCTAAAGTTGATACAAGGGAGATGCTGAAGGTATTTCAATCGGAAGTACCGATCAAGCTTCGCAATATGCTGGAGCTATTTAAGCAGCCAGATAGTCCTCGCAGCCGCCAAAACCTTGAGTCTATCTGTGAGCAGTTTCAACAGATGGGCGATCGCTATGGTCTAGCGCAGTGGGGATCGATGATTCAGTCGGTAAAGGGGGCTGTGACTAATCCTAATAACCAATTTCGCGTCCTTGCCCCAATTTTAATCAAAGAAATTAAGCACGCTCAAGAACAGGTTCTAGCTCAAAAAGCACAACAGATTAAGGTGTCACCTAATTTGTTGCAGCTCGTCCCTGCGAATTTGGCAAATAAAATTACAGTCTCTAAAGTTACGCCATCTCTTGACTCAGAAGGATCGTCGGTTGACGCAGCTAGCAAGATCTTTGGCGCGGTAATCGAAGAAGATAAGGCAATGAAAGGCTGGCAAGTCTTTAGCGATCGCGTGGGTTGGCGCAGAAATGGCACTTGGATTTCGACCAATGCCACCTATGCAGGCGAAAGTCCTGATGGTCATTTTCCCACTCCGCTTTGGCTATCGGCTTGGCATCAGTCCAAAGACAGCAAGGCGAAGGAATTTCAAGCTCAGTACACTGCATTTTTAGATAAGATTGCTAGTTGCAATATTAGTTAAGGATCGCAATTTAAATAAAACCCAGATATGATTTGGCGGGCTTCGCCCGCCAAATCATATCTGGGTTTTGAAATACATATTCAAAGCTCACAATTGGGAATTCTCAATACTCCCTTCCCAGTGAAAGATTAGACGTTGCGGCGCGGTGCGCCGCAACCGGTAAAATTTGACGGGGTTTTATGTATAATCAGATGCGGGGAAGGGTGTTTTTACACAAATTTTTTATTCCAAAATACCCCCTCCCCTTTTAATTATATGCGGTGGCGGCGGGGGGCCCCCCAACGTCTAATCTTTCACTGGGTTTAATGTCTAATCCTATGCTGGGAAGGGAGTATGAACTCAATTTTGATATTGAAGAGGCGATGACTTTGAAAATATCAAAATTGATTTGTTAAAAATCTAAAGTCTATATCTCTATAAGGTTTCGTGCATATGAAGAATCTGCTTACCACCATTTTGACTCTTGGTGCAATTACTGGCTCAGTCCCAGCGATCGCTAGCCCCGCTCTATCTTTCCCCAGCCCGATCGCTGAAGTCTTGCTTTCTCAATCGCTGAGTTCCCCAAGCTCTAGTAACTTTACAGAACGCACTTTAAAAATTGCGAAGCAGATTCCTATAGATACGATGGGGATGATTTTAGTTGATCTAGATGCTCAGTCATGGCAAGCGATCGCGGGAATGCCCAATCTCAAACCAGTTGATGGTCTCGCACAGTTATTTGACTTTTTTGGACAGGATTTACCAATTTCATTTAGAGAAGATATTCAGCCTTGGCTTGCTCAAGAATTGGCACTTGTATTTTTAAATGGTGGTACTGAGATAAACGCGATCGCGATCGCGCCACTAGCTGATAGTCAAAAATTTGACCTATTTTTAGCGAAAGTTCAAACCCTTAAATTGCCCAAACCAACAGCAACTGTTTATCAAAACGTCAAAATTTTGGAGTGGGAACTACCAAAGGAAGAGCCGTTAGAACCATTAGAGCCAGCATCATCTGAGAGCGAATCCACTAAAAGTGCTGTAAATGAAGCTGAGCAACCCGAAGAGATTGAAGCTATTCCAGACATGGAGCTGAACTTTATTCCTCGGAAATTTGCGATCGCCAAGCTACCCAACGGCGTAGCCGTAATTGCCACCAGTCGTCAAGGGATTGAGCAGTTGCTCGATGTCTCTGAGGCTAAATCTTTGGCTGATAACCCATTGTTTTTGCGATCGCTAAAAAATCCTAACTGGAACCGTTCGGTAATTGCTGGGTACGGTGATTATGAAGAACTAGGCAAAATTTCTGAATTTATTGCCCAAGATATTCCCGAATCTTCGCCAATCCCTGGATTTAATCGGGCTGAATATATCCAAGGCTTGAAATATACGCTCAGTCAGTACAGCAGTTTTGATCTGTTTACTTGGGTGACACCCAAAGGTATTCGCAGTCAGAGCAATAGCTATTTTTCAGAAGTGCGCCCACCTCAGCCCAAGGATACGGAGTCACGCGATCGCCTGCTGTCCTATCTCCCTGAAAATATCTATGGTGTAATTAGCAGTCGCAACCTCAATCGTCAGTGGCAGTGGTTTGTTGAGGAGTCAAAAGTACAGCCTTCTTACAAGATCTTTGTAGAAGGGCTACGCATTGCCACTTCTTTTATTGTTGGTGACTCAGTAGATCTGGATATTGAGAAAGATATTATTTCTTGGATTGATGGCGAGTATGCCCTAGTCGGATTTCCTAGTAAAACATCTCCCTTTGCCCAATATGGGGTGGACTTTACGATGGGAATGCTGATCCGTACTTCTAAACCTGAAGCAGCTAACCTCGGACTTGAGAAAATTGCAAAATTTTTAACCCAACAAGACTTACAAATCAAAAAGCGTCAAGTTGGAGCCACGACCTTAACTAGTTTTGAATTTTCTGACACTCAAGGAGCAGGAAAAACTCAAAGTGTGTTTGCCTATGGTTGGCGCGATCGCCAAACCCTACTTTTGACCTTCGGCGCACCTACAGCCAATGACTTTATCCCTATGCCCAAAGCCTCCTTTGGACAATCAGCGATGTTCCGTGAGATCATTGCTGATATGCCGCAGCCCAACTTTGGATACTTTTATCTAAATGCCAAAGAACTAGCGATTAGGGGTGCTATGTTCTTTTTGTCAGAATTTATTACCCTCGATCTTCCTGAAGCATCTACTGAAGATCAAAAAGTTGAATCTGAAAATGGCATTCCTCCAGAAATCCAAAATGTGATTAATAAACTAGGGGGTTTAGTTTTTGTCTACTCAGAAACTAGCGATCGCTTCCAAGCCGATGTCGCGATCGACATCAAGTGATCAAAGTTTCAAAAATCGCGATAATGGATATCAACGATCTTACTCCCTTCCCAGTGAAAGATTAGCGGTGCGGCGCGAAGCTTTCACTGGGAAGGGAGTAGTAACAGATAAATATCCATAAAGCTTGCAAAGCAAGCTTTATGGATATTTATCTGAACTTTAACGAAGCGCACAGCGCTAAATGTATCAAAATTTATGGTTTAAGTAATGTCTGATGTCTCAACTCGACTGCAAAAATTAGTTATCGCTAGCGGCAATTCAGGAAAAATTGCTGAATTTCGCGATTATTTTACACAGCTAGGGATAAACCTGATCCCTAAGCCTGACGATATCGATGTGGAGGAAACAGGGCTAACTTTTATTGCCAATGCCCATCTCAAGGCGGCTCAAGTGGCGATCGCTACGAATGAATGGGCGATCGCTGATGACTCAGGACTAGAAGTTGATGCTCTCAATGGCGCACCTGGATTGATTTCCGCTAGATATGCTGACACTGACCAAGCTCGCATTGATCGAGTTTTACGAGAGCTAAGCAATGTTACTGATCGAACAGCAAGATTTGTCTGTGCGATCGCGATCGCTTCACCTGATGGTGAAATATTTGCTGATGCGATCGGCACTTGCGAGGGTGCGATCGCTTTAGCTCCAGTGGGTAAAGGCGGTTTTGGTTATGATCCAATCTTTTTTGTGCCAGAGCTTCAGAAAACTTTTGGTGAAATCGCCCCTGATGTCAAAGCCAAAATCAGCCACCGTGCTAACGCGCTGTTACTGTTGCAATCCAAACTAAAAAATTTGCTATAGCATTTAAAGCCCAAATATGAAGCGGCGGGCGAAGCCCGCCACATCATATTTGGGCTTTATCGCGATCTTTAGAGATTTATCGACTCTTGGACAATATTGTTGCGGATAATGATGTCAACTAGCTCTTGTTTAACTTCTTCTGCTTGATCATTGTCGATTTGGCAAGTTCCTGCGTTGGCATGACCGCCGCCCTCATTGCGTAACATCAACTCGCCGATATTAATCGAACAGGTACGATTAAGAACTGATTTACCAACCGCGAATACAGTATTTAACTTTTGTCGTCCCCACATTATGTGGATAGAAATATTACACTCTGGGTAGAGAGCATAGATCATAAAGCGGTTGCCAGCATAGATCGTATCTTCATTTTGCAGATTCACTACCGCTAACTTATCGTAGACTTCGGCACAACTTTGAATCTGCTTTTTGAATATTTCTTGTTGTGTGAAATAAAGTTCTACGCGCTCCTTAACATTAGGAAGTTCCATAATCTCTTCAATGGTCATGGTTCGACAAGCTTCGACTAGTTCCATCATCAAAGAGTAGTTGGAGATCGTAAATTCGCGGAATCGCCCCAACCCTGTACGAGAATCCATCAAAAAGCTCAACAAAACCCATCCCTTTGGATGCAAGATATCTTCGATGTCAAATTGAGCAGAATCACATTTGTCCACCGCCTGCATCATGGCTTGGGAAATATTCGGAAACTTTAATTTGCCGCCATAGTAGTTATAAACGACCCTCGCGGCTGATGGGGCTTCGCCTTCGATAATATGATTTTCGGGAGAGTCATAAACTCGCATCGTCTCACTTGTATGGTGATCGAATATTAGATAAGCACCCTCAACGTAGGGTAAATTAGTCAAAATATCGCGATCGCAAACCTCTACTTTCCCATCCTGAACATCCTTGGGATGCACAAATAGGATTTCGTCAATCATGTCAAGCTCTCTAAGTAATACTGCACTAACCACGCCGTCAAAGTCACTACGGGTAATTAATCGATATTTTTTGGCTACGAATGACATAATCTGATGTCCTAGATAATGTTTTTAAGGTTACGAATCTGCCTATAAGCAGGTAAGCAAGAGAAAACCGAACCCCCAAGAAACTGTGGCGCACGCGCAGCGTGCGCCACAGTTTCTTGGGTTTTAATGTTTCTTTTGCCTACCTGCTTAACTATAGCAGTCCTAAAATCACTTAAACATCTGGGCATGATTAAAAACCAGATCTATAACTGTCGTTACTTATAAGTAGGCAAGCATAATTAAACCCAAAACCCAAAAAGCTGTAGCGCACGCTGCGCGTGCGCTACAGCTTTTTGGGTTTTAAGGTTTCTTTTGCCTAGTTACTTATCAGGACAAATCAAAACCCAAAAGAGCGCCGCCGCGCTCTTTTGGGTTTTGATTTGTCGCCAGCCTTTTAGAATGCAATTCGTTCTTGGAGGACTTGGGAAACTTTTGAAAATTCCAGCTCTAGTTGTTGCAGCACAACATCGATAGTTTTTTGCTTACTGGGATGATCAGCAGTCTTGCAGACCTGACTTAACTCTTGGCAAATAGAGTTGAGACGGCTGGCTCCCAAAGTTGCACAACCACCTTTAAGAGAGTGATTCTCAAAACTAATTTTTTCTAAATCCATTTGCTCAAAAGCTATTTTCATCCTCGCAATAGAATTACTAGATTCTAGAATGTAAGATTCAATTACCTCTGGTAAAGATTCATGCCCAATAGAATCTCCCAATCTCAGCAGAGTTGGCTCATCAATTACAGCAAGTCTAGATGTGGCAAGTATAGATGCGGCAAAATTAGCCTGAAAATATACTCCAGAATGGGTGATTGATCGATCTGTGTTAATTGCAGAATCTAGGACATCTTGGGGAGTATCACTTATTTTTACCATCGCTGTTGCTATAGCTTCAGCGTTAGAACCTGATTTTCGCGATAGAAGTTGCAAAGTATTGGATAGCTCTTCAAACTTCAAAGGCTTAGTCAAATACTCATTCATTCCCGACTTTAATGCAGCGTCCCGTGATTCTTTAAAAGCATTAGCAGAAAGTCCAATGATCCAAGGGTTTCGTTCTGGGAGTTGGCGAATATGCTGGCAAGCAGTCAATCCATCCATGATAGGCATTTGAATGTCCATGAATATGAGGTCATAGGTTTGCCTATTCAGTGCATTGACAGCTTCTAATCCATTGCCCACAGTTTCGCCCTGATAGCCTAATTTGTCTAACATCAATAGTAGAATCTGTTGATTGACAGGATTATCTTCTACTACCAAAATTTTGAAAGGATAATTAGCCTCATGCTTTGTGTTCATATCGCTCATGCTCACATCAGTTTGGTTATCTGAATTTACAAAAGTTGTTTCTACAAATACATTTAGCAAGGATCTGTAGAGCTTAGAAGGCGTGACAGGTTTGGTTATATATCCAGATATGCGATCAGATTTAGACCGATCAACACTGGCTATGGATGTTAGGAGAATGATTGGCAAATCCACAAAAATATCATAGATATTCCTAGCAAATGTCAGACCATCAATTTCTTGTAAATTGCGATCAATTAATAAAACATCGAAGTCGTTATTTTCAAGGATTTGTAAAGCTTCTATCTCTGAAGAGGTGGTTTGGATAGACATTTGCCAAGTGGAGCCATACAGTCGGGCAATCTGCTGAATAGTTGTGCTTGCACTGACTAACAACATTTTCTTGCCTGCTAATTCTGGCGCGATCGCTTCAGGTTCAGAAGTAAGCGCCTGAGCCAGAATGAAAAACTTAAAGGTCGTTCCTTGATTGATCACACTTTTAATTTCCATCTCACCACCCATCAACCTGCACAACTGCTTGCTGATGGCTAGTCCCAACCCAGTGCCGCCATATTGACGAGTAATCGAATTGTCAGCTTGACTAAAGGGTTTGAACAGGCGGGCGATCGCATCTTCGGCGATGCCAATGCCTGTATCGCTGACTGCAAAATCTACTCGATAGGTATTATTACTAGGATCAATTAGGCTAGATTCTACAGTGAGTACAATTTCACCTTTTTCTGTAAATTTGATGGCATTGCCTATCAAATTTACTAAAATCTGCCGCAGACAGGTTGAATCACAGATGATCCGTTTCGGTACATCGGGACTGATTAGAGATTCTAACTCTAGGGATTTTTCTACAGTACGAGAAGCTAATAAATCTAAGATATCTTCAATAAATTCAGGCAGGTCAACGGGATGTTCTTCTAATTCGACATGGCCTGATTCAATGCGAGAAAAATCAAGGATTTTATTAATTACTGAAAGTAAAACTTCGCCGCCCTGACGAATAATTGTTAAAAACTGCTGCTGCTGCGAAGAAAGATCGGTCTCGGCTAATAAGCCAGTCATCCCGATTACAGCATTCATGGGAGTGCGGATCTCATGGCTCATTGCCGCAAGAAATTCACTCTTTGCTTTATTAGATGCCTCGGCAACCTTGGCGGCAGCTAATTGGATTTCATTTTGCTTCTTTTGAGTAACATCTTCGACATTAACCACAAATTGCAAAGGTTGTTGGTCAACATTATAAATTAGGCTAGTTCGGCTAATCGCTTCCACAACATGACCACTCTTGTGGATATATTGTTTTTCTACTAATACCGTCTTAGCCTCACCATTTCGTAATTGATCCAAGCTATTTAAAGCCTGCTCAATAGAATCAGGATGAGTAATATCAAAAGCACTGAGATGCAATAACTCTGCGGCAGAGTATCCATAGATCTTACAAATTTCGTGATTGACTGTCAGGAACTTACCGCTTAAATCAAGGGTTGCCATACCAACAGGCGCATTTTCAAAAGATATTCTTAGCAGTTCTTCGCTTTGACGCAACTCTTCGGTACGTTGTCGGACTTTTTCTTCTAGCTCATAGTTGAGATTCTGAAGATTTTGATATAGCTCGGCTTGTTGAATAGCGATCGCTAGTTGTACGGATAGCTGTTGTAAAAGTCGTAGATCAACATCTTCCCAATCACGAGTATTTGCACATTGATGTACTACCAGTAATCCCCATAATGTTGATTCTTTATTGTTATTAGTTTGCTCAAAGAAGTGAGGAGACTCTGGTAAGAGTATGGGAACAACCAGATTGGCTTTGACTTGAAATTTTTGTAGTAATTGAATATAGCAAGGGCTTAGGTTTGCATTGAGAATATCATTTACAGCAGAGATCCTACCTTCACGGTACTGACCACCCAAACTGTCCCGAAAGCAGGTGTCAATAATGTTAAGGTTAATACTTTTGACCCAAGGCTCATCGACAGCTTCAGCCACGATATTGCCACTCATATTGGGATTGAATTTATAAATTACAGTGCGATCAGCTTGCAAAAAACGTTTGACATCCTTGACGATCGCGTCATAGATCTTGTCAAGCTCTAGAAATTGGCGAATATGTAAAGCGATCTCAGAAACTAAGGCTTCTTGCTGTTGCGATCGCTGTAACTTACGAGATAAAGTGAAGTTGTCGATTGTTTTATGGATTGTTTTACGCAAGGAAAATGCACTAATTTTGTCTTTGATTAAATAATCTTCAGCACCTAACTTAATCGCGTCAGAAGCAATGACACAATCACTGTCACTTGGCAGGATAACTATTGGTAAATGAGATTTATCCGATAAATCGTCTATTTGTTTTATAAAATCTGGCGCATCACCATCTAATAAATGAATCGCTAGCAAAATCACGTCTGGTTGATGCGATCGCCAAATATTCACAGCATCTTTGATATTGTCTGTATCAAAGATCTGATACTGGTAAGTGGGGTCAGATTGGATGTAATGGCGATAAATAGACACATCTGTTGTATTGGGATCGACGATTAACACCTTCACTTGTGAAGTCGTTAATTGTTGGTCGCTACTAAATACATTCTTCCAATCTGGTGAGATAGACATGAGATTGTTAATAAAAAAAGAAGCTTTTAGTCTCCAATTATAGCTCTAGCAATCTAAGTCAGAATATAAAACCCAGAGAAATCTTTGAAAGTGCCGCGAAGCGGCACTTTCAAAGATTTCTCTGGGTTTTATAACAGCGGAAAGCGCTGTAATCATGCCCAGTCGTCTTGTCCTTCGTCTTGCACCATATAAACCCGACCGATCGCATGGATATCTCTCGATTTGGCAAATAGCTCCTCTTCGTTTAATTTCCAGCTATTGAGTACCTTAATCAGATCTTTTTGAATATCACGAGCGCCCAGAAATTCTCGATAGCGAATAATTAATCTTGCTAAGTCTGCGTAACTGCGATTGTTAGGGGTAGCTTGAGCTAACAGTTCATTAACTATTTGTCGATCTTTTGTGTATTGAGGATGTTGCTGATCTTTCTTTTCTGCCATGAAATTTATTTATACAGTTTATTTTAAAACCCAGTGATTGTGCTACAGCCTATTGAGGCTTTAAAGGGTACAGAGAAAGTTTTGAAAGTGCCGCGAAGCTGCACTTTCAAAACTTTCTCAGGGTTTTAGAACAGCGCAAAGCGCTGTAAATAGGTGGATATCACAATCACTTGGCTTATAACTAATTTCGTAAAATAACCACTCCTTCACCAGTTACGGGTGTTCGCGCAACTATATGGTTTTCGGTATCAGCAACAAATAGCTTTTGGAAATTTAGCGATCGCGATCGGTTTTGGAGATCATTCACCAACTGCTCTTGTTGGCTAGGCTCTAACTCATACCATCCAGAGTTTAGCGCCACAATCAAGCGTCCACGCTTAAAATTGGTCTGTACTGAACCTAGCAGAGACTCCCCATATTGGTTAGCCACTTCTGATACTTGGTTTTGAATCTTGGCGATCGCGATCTGTTCGGCTGTTAGGGGGACATCATCACGTTCTGGTTTGACCAAATCTGTGACCTTTGGTGGCTGCTGCTCACTTTGCTTACTAGCATTGACGATTGCGGCAGGATTTGTCGCTACTTTTTTTACATTACGGCTATGGGCAGGTGAAGGCTTGAGAATGATCAGCAAAGAGAATAGTGTCACTAGAGCCACAGTGCCAGCTCGTTTGTCAAAAATACGCTGTACTTCCGCAGATAGCGGCACTTCTTGAGCAATCCCTGAAATTGATCGCCAAATCGGAGCCGTAGCTGTGACTGTCTTTTTCCAAGCATCATTTGCTTGGACGCTTTCCCATGACTTGACCAGAGATGGCGTTGCGGCGGCTTTGGTGGAGACTTTTTGCCAGACATTTGTGGCGATCGGATCGAGCTTATCAACCGAAGTCTGAAGAAATCCCACAATCTTGGGGTTAAGTTGCTCTTTGACAAATTTCCACGCAGTTCCAAATTCTTGCTGCGCCTGTGCAACCAGAGGTGAGACTGGCTCAGCCGAGGCATTTAACAATGCGACTGGCTCACCGTTTTCATCAAGAATAGTGACGGCTTGACTATCGAGGCTTTGCTTCGACTTACTTAAAGCGGAAATTAAGGCTGCGATCGCTTTCGTGGAGAATGATTTTGCTGTGCTTAAAACCTTGTCTAGATTGGGATTGCTAGACGCTGGTGCTGATTCACTAGTGGGTGTTGCGTCTGTATTGGTAAGCTTAGTTTGCAGATTACGCAGGGCTGGCAACAAACTGTTAACAAGTTTCAGCAGTAGCATCTGTAACTGAGGCTGTACTTTTGTCCAAGTTTGTCCAATCTGCTGAGATAAACGGTTAATTATCTCTTTACTTTTGTTTTCTGTCATAACTAACTCCTATCACAATTCGCATCACAATTCATTGTGTTGCATGAAAACTATCACAGTTTATGCAAGGAGAACAATATGTATTGTGTAGCAAGCAGATCGTCATGATAAAAAACTTAAAACCCAAAACGCTGTAGCGCACGCTGCGCGTGCGCTACAGCTTTTTGGGTTTTGGCTCTCTTTTGCCTAATTACCAGACATTTTTAAGATTAGCTTTATCATTTGCCTTGCCTACAGCGCAGCAAACGATAAGACTGGAGCGAACTTTATTGAGATCGGGATATCCTTGGTATAGTTAATTAAGCTAAATTACTCACCTGTTTGCTGATTTGCAATGGTTTAGTTCAGCAACTCTCATTACAGCACCTTGCGCTGTTATAGAACTCAGAACCCAAAAGGCTGTAGCGCACGCTGCGCGCTACAGCCCTTTAGGTTCTAATGTTTCTTTTGCCTACCTACGTAATGCATCTGTCAGTTCAAATACTTAGTTAATATTTCTTAAATACTATGCGAATTCTCGCTCTAGCTTGGGAGTTCCCACCGCGAATTATTGGAGGAATTTCTCGTCATGTAGCAGAGCTTTATCCTGAAATTGTCAAGCGCGGACATGAAGTACATCTGATTACTGTCGCGATCGCTAATGAACCTTTGGAGGTAGTAGTTGACGGTATTCATGTTCATCGCGTCCCTGTGGAACCCCATGATGACTTTTTCCATTGGGTAACGCGGATGAACGCAAGTATGTTGCATTTTGCTAAGGAATTTTTGGCAACTAACTTATTAACTGAATTCCCCATAGATTTGCTCCATGCCCATGACTGGCTAGTCGAAGAGACAGCGATCGCATTAACCAACGAGTTTAATATTCCTCTAGTCACCACCATTCACGCTACTGAATATGGGCGTTGCAATGGCATTCACAATGATACGCAGCGATATATTCATCAAAAAGAGATTCAACTTACCCAAGCTTCACAACGAGTAATTGTTTGTTCTGAATATATGCGTGATGAGCTACAACGAGTATTAGGTTGTCCCGCAACTAAAACTAATGTTGTCTATAACGGACTAAGTGTCGAACGTTGGCGAAATATAGCTGCTGATTGTGAATGTGACATGGTGGCTTTGAAAAAACAATATGCGAATTACGAAGAAGCAGTTATCTATTTTGTGGGACGGATTACCTACGAAAAAGGAATCTATGTACTTCTCAATGCCATGCCCAAAATAATCGCTGCGATGGACGATAAGGTACGGCTTGTAATTATTGGTACTGGGGATGCCTATTCAATTTTGTTGCATCGCCAAGCATGGGATTTAGGGATTTATCACAAGGTCTTATTTACGGGATTTATGGCAGATATCGACTTCTGGAAATTTCAAAAAATTGCAAGTTGTGCGGTGTTTCCAAGCCTTTACGAACCTTTTGGGATCGTAGCGCTTGAGAGTTTTGCGGCAAAGATACCGCTTGTGGTTTCTGATACAGGTGGTTTACCTGAAGTGGTTCAGCATGAAGTTACGGGCATAGTAACGCGGGTGAATGATGCTAACTCATTGGCTGATGGCATTATCAATGTCTTGCGTAATCCGAACCATACCCAAACTCTTGTAAATAACGCACAGTCCGATTTGAAGGAACGCTTTGCATGGGATTTACTAGCTGCTCAGACTGAAGATGTTTTTTTGAAAGTTAAGTAGCTCGGCGAGTAAAACCCAAAAAGCTATGGCGCACGCACGCCACAGCTTTTTGGATTCTGGCTATTAGAAAGTGATTAGCGGCGCTACGCGCCGCCACTCACTTTCTAATAGCTTTATGTATAAGTAACTACGCAAAAGAAACCTTAAAACCCAAAAAGCTGTAGCGCACGCTGCGCGTGCGCTACAGCTTTTTGGACTTTGGGTTTAACTATGCTTGGCTACTTACCTTACGACTGAGATTGTGGATTGTTTGGGTGCTAAGGAGCTTTTGTTTGGAGAAGTTCGCAGTGCTGCTGGTGAAGGTAGCAAAGATAGAACAATTGTCAAAAGGGATATGGAAACCATACTGCCAATGAAAAACTTAGCAAACCATAACTCAATTGGATCAGGGTTCGATTTTGATTTTGGTAAATTCATAATAGTTGGAGTGAAAATTCGATAGGTCGATAGACAATATCGATGAATAATGTCGGAACTAGGTAACTTTCTAGACAGCCTAGTTAATAAAGGGTGTGCGCCAGAAATTCCAATTCTCTTTATTGAATGGCGATCGCCATTTCTCAATTAAAATACGCTCTAGTTGCTGACGGGGACGAGTTGCTAACGGAGCATCCCACCAGAAGGTCATTACTATTTGAGTCGGTAATTTATGAGTAATATGTAGCTCTCGATAGTTTAGAAGATAACGCTTACAGTCATGAACCCCTTTCCATCGTTGATGAGAGCGACAAGTTTCCCCCACATATAGTATGACGGATGATTGTAAAGAATTCCCTACATCTATAACAAAGTATACACACGCATCACCAGCATCGTCATGTGTCAAGCGATAGAATTCGGCAGGCTGAACTTTTAAATCAAAAGGATTAATCACATGGGGATCGCAATGACTAATCGGCAGGTCAAACAGAGAACCTTGTGTGGCTGGGATCATTGTTGTGATGGAGTTTTGATACTTAGCGATCGCTTCCTTCCATAGCTGTAAAGATTGACTTCCCATCTCATAATTTGTACTACTGTCATGTAGTCGTGAATTGCGCTGGATTGCCTCGCTAAAGAGCGATCCCTGTTCATGATTAATTTTGCTTTTACTGCTGTAAGGGGTGGGGCGATCGCTCATAGAGATGACAAGCTAAATATGTTAATTTGTTGGTAATTCAGCTAGTGTAAACCGATGGCGATCGCAACAAAGCAGTTATCTGATGATATCGAAATCTTACCAGATGCGAATCTGGTCAGCAGTTATGAGCATGACTTTTATGCTTGGACACAGGCGCAGTCGCAACTTCTGAGGTCAGGGCAACTGCAATTAATCGATATTCATAATTTAGCCGAAGAAATAGAGGATATGGGGCGTGCGGAAAAGCGTGAGTTGGAGAGTCGTTTAGAAGTTTTGTTGATGCACCTTTTGAAATGGCAATTTCAACCTATTAAGCGATCGCGCAGTTGGCAGCTAACCATCAAAGAACAAAGATTGCGTTTACAAAAGCATCTCAAGCAAAATCCTAGCCTCAAAGCAGCGATCGCTGATGTTGTTGATGATGCGTATCAGTTAGCAACTATTAGTGCCGAAAAGGGAACAGGATTAGATGTATTTCCAAATACTTGTCCTTACACCTCAGAGCAAGTTTTGCTTGATGAGTTTTTACCTGATTAATTTGGATGAGTTTTTGTGATTTCTAAACTGCCGCCACCAATTTTAACTGGACAACCATTAACTGCCCTTGCGCCAATGCAAGATGTAACTGATTTGGCTTTTATGCAAATGCTCAGTGAATATGGCTGTCCTGATTATTATGTGACAGAATATTTTCGAGTCTATGCAAATTCTAGCCTTGACAAAAAAATCCTTCAATCGATAACGCGCAATGAGACAGGACGACCTGTATTTGCTCAGTTAATTGGTGAAAGCATTCCTGATATTTTACGAATCGCGCAACAACTTACCAAGTATCCGATCGCGGGAATTGACCTAAATCTTGGCTGTCCTGCGCCGCGTGTATATCGCAAAAATGTTGGTGGTGGGCTATTGCGAGAGCCTGATGCAATTGAGCGTATTTTTGCAGCAATGCGATCGCAGATTTCGGGACTTTTTACCGTAAAAATGCGGGTGGGTTTTGACTCAACGGATAATTTTGAGAAGCTGTTGCAGCTAATTAATACCTATGAAATTGATTTACTGAGTCTGCATGGGCGCACAGTCAAAGAACTATATCGCGGCGAAGTGCATTATGACTTGATTGGTCAAGCAGTGCAGACGGTAAATTGTCCAGTGTTAGCCAATGGCAATATTACTTCCTATCTCAAGGCGGCGCAGGTTTTGCAACAAACGGGAGCTGCGGGAGTGATGATTGGGCGTTCAGCAATTCGTAATCCTTGGATTTTTCAACAAATTCGTGATTACTCGGCGGGTAAGCCAATTGAGCCAACCACTCTTGCTGATGTGTATGGTTATATTCAGCATTTGTTTGCGATTACTAGCCGTGAAGATCTTAAAGAAAAATCCCATGTTAATTGTTTGAAGAAGTTTCTTAATTTCATCGGTACAGGTATTGATCGTAAAGGTGATTTCCTAGCAGGAATGCGGGTGGTACAGTCCAAGCAACAGCTTTTTGATCTATGCGATCGCCACTTACTGACAAATCCCGATCTTCCCTTTGCGATCGAGCCGTATGACAATTTAGTAGCCCGCCCTAGTTGCGAATCAAGCGAATAAAAATATGCACCAATATCAGAGGGTTTTTGTATTTGGATTGAGCTTCTGGATGCTTTTTTTAGCAAGCTTTAGCTTAGAGAATTTGTCGGCAATGGCAAGCGATCGCAACTTCTTAAATGTTTCACTTGACTTCATCAACGAATATAAGCTACCAAAACAAATTTTTGAGAATACTCCCGTTGGTGGATTGTCGGGGCTTGCCTATGATCGCTTTGAGAATGTCTTTTATGCAGTTTCCGATGACCGTAGTGAATTTGCTCCTGCCCGATTTTATGCTCTCCAGCTAAAGTTTAATCCTGATCAACCTCAGCTTGATGATGTGGAAGTAGTCGGCGTAAATATTCTTAAAGACAAAAAGGGTAATCCCTATCCTCAAGGAGAAGTTGATCCCGAAGGAATTGCGCTTACTGGCGATCGCACAGTGCTTATTGCGAGTGAAGGCGTGACAAGTAAGCAAATTCCGCCATTCATTGATGAATTTGACTTGCTCACGGGCAAGCAATTACGCAGCTTACCAATTCCATCACGATATTTATTTGAGCCAGACCAAAAGGGTTCGCGAATTGCTAAAACTGAAATTAAGCCAGAGCCGCAGGGAGTCAGAAATAATCTTGGTTTTGAATCTTTGACCGTAGTTCGAGATTCCCAAGGTGATCCCTACCGTGTATTTGCGATTACCGAAGAAGCTTTAGCTCAAGATACTCAAGCCGATATCCAACAACCTTCTGAAAGTAGATTTCTCCATTATTTAGTTGGGAATATGTCGCCCCTAGTTATTGCTGAACATCGTTATCCTGTCGAGGCGATCGCGCCACCTATTAATCAAAGAGGCGTGAATGAAATCATTGCCATTGATCGCGGTGGGCATTTTCTCACCCTAGAGCGTTCTAATGGCAATGATGGACTAAGTGCAAAAATCTGGCAAATCTTTACGGGCGATGCTAATGATACCTCGGCAATTAAAAGTCTTCGCACCTCTCCTAATTTGCGTTCTATTCGTAAAAAGCTGGTGCTTGACTTGGCAGATTTAAAAATTAAGCTAGACAACTTAGAAGGGATGGCGATCGGACCAAAACTAGCGGATGGTTCACAAAGCCTGATTTTAGTCAGTGATGACAACTTCAGCGATAAACAATTCACCCAATTTTTACTATTTCGACTCAATCGCTAAAGCGCTCTGGGCTTTATAACGTCTCAATAGGCTGTAAGCAGATACGCAAATAAAAACCAAAAAGCTGTGGCGCGTGCGCCACAGCTTTTTGATTTTTATTTGAGAGACTTGAGCAGTCCGCCACAGGCATCAAACAACAAGTCAATCACATAGCTAAACCCACCAGCACCGCCAAAGTAAGGATCGGGAACTTCTTTATCTGGATGACTTTGGCAATAGTCACACATCATCTTTACTCTGTCTGCAAATTTCCCTTGTTTATCTAAAGCAAGAATATTGCGATAGTTGTCTCTGTCCATTGCCAAGATCAAATCGAACTCTTGTAAATCTTGAGCTTGAAATTGGCGCGCTGAGCCAACAAAAGTTAAGCCGCGATCTTTGGCAGCTTTACGCATACGGCTGTCAGGTGGAGCGCCAACGTGCCAGTTACCAGTGCCTGCTGAGTCACATTCAAAGCGATCGCCTAAGTTCTCCTTTAAAATCAAATGATTCATGATATTCTCCGCCGCAGGCGATCGGCAGATATTTCCGAGACAGACAAATAAAAGTCTTTGAGCCATATTTATTTGAAGTTTGTTTGTTTTAACTACGTGGTTCTTTGAATTTACAGCGCTTTGCGCTCAAACCAAGATAATTTTAAAGAACCCAAAGAGATTATTGAAAATGCCGCTTCGCGGCACTTTCAATAATCTCTTTGGGTTTTATGACAGCGCAGAGCGCTGTAAGTTGCGGTCTTTGTCCGCAACTTGTCTAGAATTAAGCATAGAGAATTAAGCACAGAGAATTAAGCACAGAGAGTTAAGCACAGAGAGTTAAGCACAGAGAGTTAAGCACAGAGAGTTAACACTTTTTCGACAACTTGAGGCGTAACATCAAGATTTTCACCCAAAGCCACAAAACCGCGTTTCTCAAAGCGATCAATAATCGTAGGAATTACATCTAGTCCCACACCATAGTCAGAGAGATGTGTCTTTACACCAA
>JBBQRB010000015.1:0-24762 GCA_038215315.1 Pseudanabaenales cyanobacterium | reverse complement strand
AATCTTAGCTATTTCGATCACCCTCCATTGGTAGCTTTTACGGCGGGATTAGGAGTTTGGCTTACAGGTGCAGTCACCCCTTTTACGATTCGGATTGGCGGGGTTTTACTCTATACAGGCACATTGTTTTTCACATATTTAGCAAGCAAAAAATTATTTGGCGATCGCACAGCAACCTTAACTCTGGCAATTTTAACGACTATTCCTGTTTTTCAGATTGCCTTCGGTATTCTTACGCTTCCTGACAATGCCTTGATGTTTTTCTGGGCAGTTTGTCTTTGGGTGGCAGCCGCAGAGTTCTTCCCAAGTGATCAGACTAAAGAATATCAGCCCACCTACCGATTTGCTTTACTGGGGCTATTAGTTGGGTTGGCGTTTTTGGGCAAGTATCATGGAGTGTTATTGGGCGGTGGAATTGGCTTGTTTTGCTTAATTAGTCACCGCCATCGCCGCGCCTTATTCTCAGGCTGGAATTTAGTGGCGATCGCCTTATTGTTAGCTGTTACTTCTCCTGTTCTGATTTGGAATGCACAGCATGAATGGGCTTCATTTCGCTTTCAGAGTGGACGAGCCGTTCCTTCTGAGGGTTACAACTTTGAGCGATTACTCGTCACAATTTTAGTCGCTTTGGGTTATCTATTCCCTACCTTCGGGATTCCGATCTGGTGGACAAGTTTTCGGACTTTTGGAGAATTATTGCAAGGTAAGAAGCATCAACTAGAAAATCAAGATATTCAGTTAGATGACCAAGATCCACAAACTGCGATCGCCTCTGAAACCTTGCACCAAGCGACTTTACACCAAGAGACTTTGTACCAAAAAAGATTACTAATTACCTGTGTGTCTCTGCCGATCTTCTTTGGGTTTACATTTATGGGTGGCTTCATTCAAATTCTACCCTCATGGCATATGCCAGGATTTTTTGGGGCGACATTACTTCTAGGAGAACGCGCCGCACAGGTTCAGTTAAAACGTCCTAAATTTATTCGTAACTGGCTCTGGGGTTCGGGTATTGTAATTTTGCCATTACTAATGATTGGATTACTCCATGTGCATTTGGGAATTGCTCAAAAGGGCGGCGACGCTGCGATCGCAGGTGGATTTTGGGAAGCTAAGGATGATCCTTCCACGCAAATGATTGATATTGAGCAGCTACGTCAAGCTTTTATCGATTTACCCATATTAAGAGAAGAGTTAGCCAAATCAGATTTTGTATTTAGCAATAACTTCTTTGTCGCTGGTCAAGTGGGTATGGCGATCGAGCCATTGGGTAAAAAAGTTACCTGTTTTGACGAAGATCTGCGTGGATTTGCTTACTGGAGTAAAGCTGAGGATTTTGTTGGCAAGTCTTCTTTGTATGTGACTTCAGAGCTATTTTTAAAGGACGATCGCTATCCTCAACCTTTAGACAAATACAAGGGATATTTTCAATCCTTAGAGAAGATTGCCGATATTCCCATTAAACGTGGTGGTCAAGCAGTGCAGATCTTTCCTGTTTACCGTGCTTCACCTATGCTGAAGCCCTATCCTCGTCCCTATGGATAGCCTAAAATGGCGGCGCAAAGTGCCGCCATTTTACTCTTCAGAAAGCGCTGCTTTGCAACGCTTTCTGAAACCCAAAAAGCTATGGCGATCGCTTCGCGATCGCCACAGCTTTTTGGGTTTTCTACTTACTTTCGCAATACAGGTTTACCTGTAGCAATTACCATCTCGACAATATCTGCGGCTTGGCTAACACCACCAGACTTTTCCATCGCCGCTTGCATCTTCTTCGCATTCTCTCTATACTTAGAATCTTTAAGAACTGTTTTGATTGCTTTTTGCAGTTTGGGAACGGTCAACTTTTTCAAAGGAATAACCAATCCTGTCTCTGTCCAATCAATTCTTGACGCTACCCCTGGCTGATCATTAGCGATCGGAATTGCCACCATCGGTACTCCACAACTCAGTGATTCCATTACCGTATTCAAACCCGCATGGGTAATCGTCAGGCTGGCTTTCTGTAAAATCTCTAACTGGGGTGCGTACTTGACCACTATAGGATTACCTGCCAAATTTGGCACTTGGTCTGACTCAGCCGAACCACCCAAAGAGATGATCAACTGCACATCTAAATCTTGACAAGCCGCCGCAATGCGGTTGAAAGTACTAAACAAACGGTTTTGAATCGTTCCCATAGAGGCATAGATCAAAGGCTTTCCATTTAACTTCTCATAGGGGAAATCAATAGGATTTCGGCTTAAAGAGCTATGAAAAGAGCCAGTAAAATGAAAATTTGCGGGTAACTGCTGACGGGGGAACTCAAATTCAATCGGTTGACGGCAAATCTGAGCAAGCGGAGAATAAGAATCACTTGATTGCTGAAACGGCGATAAGCTCCATTCACCACGCAAAGAATTAATAGTTTGAGCAATTGGCTTAATTAGGCGATCAAGTAACTTATAGCCAAGTTTATTCCTGAATTTAGCTAAAGGATGATTCGAGTATTTCCAACCAAAATTAAATGGAGGTACAGATTCCTCTCGATTTAACATCACTGTACTGGTAACTGTGACAAAGGGAATTTTTAAATATTCGGCGACACTAGAAGCCCCAAAAGAAGTTTGGTCAATTAGCAGCATATCAACCTTAGCTTCTTGAACTGCGTCTAGTCCTTCTTTCATCATCGCGATCGCACTTTCTCGAAATAACTCTATCGAATACTTAAAGGCTGCCGATCCGCTTAGCTCACCCATTTTGACTAGCGATGCAGGAGTGGAGCCAAGAGGTCGAGACTTCTCTGCATAGGCTTTAAAATTTAAGCCAGCAACTTCAGCTTTTTCCTGAGCATCCAAAACTCCAATCAAGGTGACTTGATGTCCACGTTGCTTAAGTTCGTAACCAAGTGGTATCAGAGCATTCAGATGTCCCGTAGCAGGCACACAAATGATTCCTATATGTGACATATATTTACTGGGTTTAGTGATAATAAAATAATCCTACTGCTTTCCCAGTAGAAAAATAGACATTAAAACCCAAAAATTAGCGGTACTCCGTCTAATCTTTCATTAGGAATGGAGTAAGTAGGCAAGCATAATTAAACCCAAAAGTTGTAGCGCACGCTGCGTGTACGCTACAGTTTTTTGGGTTTTAAGGTTTCTTTTGCTTGCATACTTAGTTGTCAGGATATCCTCAAAATATATTAAGAAAATTAATAACCGATGTTGCTGATTGGCAATGGTCAGCTACAGCAAATTGAGAACAAACCCACCACTAAATTTTTTGTAAAAGCCCCGTTTCGCGGGGCTTTTACAAAAAATTTGGGTGTGGTTTGTTCGGAATTTGCTGTAAATTCACAACTTTTTGTGTAAATTAGAATACTGTATGTAGAAAATAATCTTAGTGAAAAAGTCTAATACGAGATACACTGTGCCTGCAAAAGAATTATTAATAATACTCAAGCCTTCTGGAGAAAGTAAAAACACTAGTGGAAATACTGACCATCCAAACAAAAAGTACATTGATATTCTTGGTAATTCGGCAGATTTAGTCGAATAATATATCTTAGCAATTGCCAAAAAAGCTATGCTACTAATCACAAACCAGATCCATTTGTAAGTTTCAGTGTATATAGATGCAAGTGATCCTGTGAACATGACAATTGGGGTAAGTACGATTGCAAGCCACTGGATACCTTTTGCAATATTTAGCTGTTTGGATATTTCATATGTCAAAAGAGCGCAGCTGAGACCATAGAACGCCCATCGCGTCCAATACAATCCCGTCTCAGAATCACCAATCAAAAGCCTTCCTTCATACATTATGATATAGCTAATCAATGTAATGAAACTTACTAAAAAAGCTGAGTTGAATTCCTTTTTTGAAGTAAGCCAAAAATACAAACTTGAACAGGCAAACATAACAATACCTGCCAGCAATACTATATTCATATTTTTTATAACAACATTCTTATCTACAAAAATATGGTTACAGAAAATATACAAGTTAAATATTAAGATCTTTGGATCATAAGTGGGCAAGCATAATTAAACCCAAAACCCAAAAAGCTGTAGCGCACGCTGCGCGTGCGCTACAGCTTTTTGGGTTTTAAGGTTTCTTTTGCCTAGTTACTTATTTTCTTCCCAGTAGAAAAATAGATATTAAAACCCAAGAATTAGACAGTGCGGCGAACCGCACCGTCTAATCTTTAAGTAGGAAGGAAGTAGACACAGGGTAAAAAGTTATAACTCTTGTTACGCAGAATTTCCCAAGACCCTCACCCCTAGCCCCTCTCCCATTAAGGGAGAAGGGAACTAGAAAACTAATCTTGCTCCCCTTCTCCCCACGTGGGAGAAGGGGTTGGGGGATGAGGGGCTATCTTCGCTCTGCGTAAGGTGAGGTTATAGAATAAAAACCAAAACCCAAAAAGCTGTAGCGCACGCTGTGCGTGCGCTACAGCTTTTTGGGCTTTAAGTTTTTATTCTATCAAAAATTTAGTGGTGTCTTTGTTCTCAATCTGCTGTAAACAGTCCCTCAAAGCGCTCAAAGCAAGTTATTACGAACTGCAAAAACTGCTGCTTGCACACGATCATTCACGCCGAGCTTGTTCAATATGCCATTGACATGGGACTTGATTGTATTGGGGCTGAGATATAAGGCGGAAGCTATTTGAGGATTGCTCTGACCTTCGACAATCCTTGAGAGCACTTCAAACTCCCGTTCAGTCAATTTGAAACGATAGGGTAAAGAGGCTTTGATTTGAGAACTTTTGGGTGATTGCATAATTATTAGTCCTTAAAATTTAGAAATTCAAAAAAAATTATTAGGGTTCAGGATTTTTATTCACAAGTTTGCCATCTTCCATATAAACGATGCGATTGGCGATATCCAAAATGCGATTATCGTGAGTCACCATCAAAATTGTGCATCCCTGTTCTTTTGCCAACTTTTGCATCAATGTGACAACTTCTCGACCAGATTGTTTGTCCAAGGCGGCTGTCGGCTCATCAGCGAGAATGATTTTCGGATGACTAATCAAGGCACGAGCGATCGCAACTCTTTGCTTTTGACCACCAGAGAGACTTTCAGGATAATAGTCAATTCTCTGCTCTAAGCCGACAATTCCCAAGATTTCCCTAGCGCGATCGCGTCTTTCGGGGCGAGAATAGGTTCCCTGTACTTCTAAACCCATCATTGCATTCTCGATAACTGTAAGAGAACCATGTAAATTATGAGCTTGAAAGATATAGCCACAGTGTCTTCGTGATTTTAGAGCGGTTGTTTTGGGTGCGCCGACTAGCTCTGTATCTAAAATTTTGAGGCTTCCCAATTGAGGAGATCGTAAGCCTCCCATGAGAGATAGAAGGGTCGTCTTTCCAGAGCCTGATGGTCCTGTAAGGATCACAACCTCACCTCGATTAATCGAAAGATTAATATCAAATAGAACTTGTTTTTGAAGTTCATTTTTACCAAAGAAGTGATTGAGACTTTCGACAGCGATCGCCTTTGATGTTGTTTGTTTAGGAGTTTGGACTATTGTTCTTGACAGATTTTCGTTGACTTGCATAGCTACACCTAGTTTTTTGCCCATCTACTTGAGTGAAACAAATTTGTTTAGAAAATATCCGCAGGGTCAGCAGCTTGAACTTTTCTAATCGCAATCAACCCTGACACGCCACACATAACTAAGGTTAGGAAAAACACAAATGAGAACCGCGCAAATGTCATGGCAATTGGCAGTGCGGCGACATTCTGAATCAAGGCATACTGGGCTAATGCTAAACCTAAGCCAGGGATAAAACCCAGCACAGCGAGGATCATAGCTTCTTCTAGCACGATAAAAATTATGAAGCGATCGCTATATCCCATTGCCTTAAAAGTAGCGTATTCTCCAAGATGTTCATTTACATCTGTGGAAAGAATCTGAAATACGATTACAATTCCTACGACAAATGCCATCACGGCACCAAGTGAAAAGATCACGCCAATTGGTGTATTACTAGCCCAATACGCCTGTTCAACATCCAAATATCCGAGCTTTGTCGTAGCGATCGTATCTTTAGGCAATCTAGCTTGGATACTAGCCAATACTCGATCAATATCTGATCCTGCTTTTACCTTCACAAGTCCCAAGGTTATTTGTCCAGCGCTGCGATCAGGAAAGAATCGTAAGAAGTTTTCTTGACTAGTGATTAAAGTACCATCGGTCGCAAAAGATGCACCCAAGGGAAACAAACCAACTACTTCAATAGTTCGGCGATTGATTTCAGTTTTAACCGATTTCCCCTGCCTAACTTGTTCCACGACCTTGACATATTCTCCTCTTGCATATTGATCGAATACGAATGTGTCAGGTTGATTAAGCTTATTCAAATGGGGAGTTATTTCTGGAATCTTCAGTGCGGGACTTTGGATATTCTGTCCAGCCAAAGTCAGTTGTGTTTTCTTTAAAGTCTGAGGATTTTTCCATACTACAGTATCTGTATATAGAGCTTCCGCAGATTCCACGTTGTTCAAATCTCGAATTTGATAGAGACGACGACGGGGAAAAGTGCTAGGCAAGCTCAGATCACGGTATTGAGTGCTACGAATCACAATATCAGCATCTATACTTTGAATTAATAAAGTATTACTTTCAAATAATGCGCCCTGTATTCCCAACTGAGCAAAAATGAGCAGATCAGCAAATCCAATCCCTGCGATCGCGACAAAAAGCCTGCCTTTATTTTTCTGTAGCTGCTTCCAACCGAGGGGAGTACGCTGGCTTAATCTCTGCCAAAATCCCATCTTAGTACGTTTTTTTTCTGGTTCTGATAATAGAACTTCCGTTTCATCTTGTTCAGGTAAAATCAAAGTCATAGCTGAATTTCTCCCGTTACTTGCAAGTTGGTTAATCCTTCCACTTGATTAATAGACTCTTGATCGAGTTGGACTCTCACCTCAATAATTCGGGCATCAATATTCCCTGAAGTATCAGAATTGACGACATTTTGGCGCTGTACTCTTATGCCTACCTCGACCACTTCACCTGTCAGGGCTTTTGGCAAACTATCACCAAAAAGTTTCACATTCTGTCCCTTCCGCACCTTGGTAATGTCACCTTCAAACACTTCCAAAACTGCACGCATTTGATTAGTTTTACCTATTTCTATAATTCCATTGGGCGAAATCAACTCCCCAGCGCGAGTATTCACTTCCAGAACTACTCCATCTTGAGGTGTTCGCACATAGGCTAAATCAAGTTGTGCTTTTGCTTGTTGCACAGAGGCGATCGCTCGATCTACCTGTGCCTGAGATGCAGAAATATCCACTGGACGAACTTCGGAAATCTGATCCAAAGTAGCTTTTGCTTCATTCAATTCGGGCGATCGCGTAGTTTGAATGCGATTGAGGACTGCTTGAGCCTCTTGTAAATTCCTTCTTGCAGTTGCTAAAGTTAAACGCTTACTATCTCTGAATGAAGCATTGGTTGCGCCCTCACCGTAAAGAGAATCAAAGCGCTGTACTTCTATTTGAGCATTTTCGACTTCGGCTTGCAGCCTAGCGACTGCCGAGGATTGAGCAAGAATGTCACCTTGACTTTGTGCCTCAATTCTAGCGATCGCTGCTTTTTGAGATGAAATTTCACCATCTTTTGCCCCAGATTTTATGACTTCAAGATTAGATTGTGCGACTTTTACCTGTTCTTCGGCTTCTGTTAATGCAGCTTGGAGGCGATCTCGACTATCCAAAATCGCGACTAATTGCCCAGCTTTGACCGTATCACCCTGCTTTACCAAAAGTTTTTCAACGCGACTATTGCCACCACTAGATGATGAAGGCGCAGCAAGTTTAATTACTTTGCCCTGTGGTTCTAGATAGCCCAAGGCGGTAACAGTCTTGACTTGAGGCGTAACATTTTCTGTAGGTTGGGCTTGAGGACTAGGCGACAGCAACCGCCATAAAGAAAACGTACCAACGGCTCCAAGGATAAACAATGACGCGATTATAAAGACCTTTTTCGGGATTTTAGCGGTGTTTGCTCCCTGCATACTACAAGCTCCTAAATGAATTTTTGGATCAATTTAACTAAACCGTTTAGTTAAATTGATTTATTAATAAATTAAACTATGTAGTAAAATTATGTCAAGCACTTTCCTAGATTTTTTTAATCTTTTTATTCATGCAATCCGCCAAGCCTTCGCCGCCCATTCGATCAGAAAAAATAACCGCAATCTTAGATGGAGCTATGGAAATTTTTCTAGAACAGGGATATGCTGGCACCACAATAGATAAGATTGCGGCGGCGGCGGGAGTATCAAAACCAACGATATACAACCACTTTCAGGATAAGGAAGAGTTGTTTAATGCCCTGTTGGAGAAACTAGTAGTGGAGAAGGAATGGGCAAAATGCCCTCTAGATTTGCAAAATCTCTCTTCTAAACCAGCCAACATAGTGTTGAAGAGCATAGCCAACGAAATATTAGATAACTGTACGCAATCTTCTGAACAGGTGACTTTTATCAGACTGGTGATTGGAGAGTCAGGACGTTTTCCTGAACTAAGTAAGTCATTTGTAAGAAATATGGATAAGCCGATTATAAATTCTCTTTCAGAATATTTTGCGAGTCAGAGCATTCCTGCCCCCGATGTAGCCGCTCGAATGTTTATGGGCACATTGATTTTCTTTTTGATGACAAGTGAGATGATGGGTGGGAAGGATATTATTCCAATTGATCGCGATTACTTGGTAGATAACTTGATTAATACGCTTCTTAGTCCAAGGGTAACAATCTCCGATCAAACGAACCAGTAAAAATTTCAAAAGGGTTGCTTGATCGGAAAACGTTGTTAACGGCGGTTTGCTTCGCCATTCAGTGTAGATGTGTTCATAACCTCGACACTACTAGCGGGAGTTGAATTAAACTCAATAATTTCTACTTTGACTTGCCCGTTGTTTACGGGTACTTCACGATCTTGCCACTGACTAGGAGAGGTTACTTCTATGGGAGCAGAAAGTGGAACCGAAGATTTGGCATCACTAAATGTATCGACATTGCGCCCATAGTTACGCCCACTAGTGTAAACCCTCTGACGTAAGGCAGCGATTCTCTCGGAAATCCTTTGATCGGCGCTTGCTGAGACGGCTAACGGATCACGCATTGAGTTAAAAACTCGATCAACTCTCGTATATATTTTTTTACGATCGCTAATACTTACTTTAGGTTGCAAACTAGGGCGGGTCAGATTTCCTAGCTCCAACTGAGTTTTTGCCTTAGCCTCAGCCACAAGCTCTAATTCATTTAAAAAAAATGAATTCTTGTTATTAGGCTCTCCCTTTGGCAAAGCTTTGGGGGTTTCTTGAATTTTAGTATTAGGGTTGATCTTAGGCAACTTGATCCCAGATGGGGCTGGATTAACGCCTTCTAGAGCCTGCTTACCAAAGCTATAGGCTACAAATCCTGTGACAGAGCCAACAATAATCATTGCTAACAAAAGCAAGAGACTGTAGCTAAGCCTAGATCTTTTAGGTTGCTTCTTTTTCCTGCGGATGCGTTTTTCAGGCTTTTCGGAGCGAGGAGTTACCATCACAGACTTAATTTAGCTAATAATTTTTTGTGGGCAGCCTTTAAAACAGCTTGTTTGATAGCATATAATACTTACGTCTATAATCAAATATATTCCCAAGGTTGGCTGACTGGTAAAGCAAACGACTCATAATCGTTGATATGTCGGTTCGATTCCGACACCTTGGATAAGCTATTCAGCACACAGCAAATGACTTACGCCCTACAACTTCTTGTAGTGCGTAAGCAAGTTTAGACATATTTAGCTCATCTTTGACTATGAACTGACGGTTTTATAAGTAGTTCTGGGCTATCTCCTATTCCTCCAAGTAGCTTTTTACAGCAGCATTTTGAGCGTTTAAAACATTTCGATCTGCAAAGCTCAGAAGAAAGCAAGAAATTAATTATAGATGCAATTTTGCTCGAAGCAGTCCTCAGCTTCCCAAGGCTGAAAGTATGGAAAGGAGCAAATCTTGAAAGCGATGAGCTTCAAGGTGCAGCAGATTATTTAATTTCTGAAGATAAAGCTTACCTAGATATTCCATTTGTTTGTATTGTTGAAGCAAAGCGCGATGACTTCTATCAAGGTCTAGCGCAATGTCTCGTCGAAATGCAAGCCTAACAATGAATCATTAGGAGGCTGGCAGGACAATCGCGAATCATTTTACGTTTTCTTTTCATGGGATGGCGGCAGCGATTTGCAACGGGTACAACATGAATGCGATCGCTTTTAACGTCTCTGGAACGATGAACTTCCCAACGTACGGGTATTTGAGATTGCCGATGCAGTCAAACAAAAGCTATAACGTGCTCTATAGCTCTTTCGACTTTTAGTACAGTTCATACTTCATGAGCTGACAAGGCAAGGTTCCATTCAATACAGCGATGCGCTGTGATGATTTGAGTCCGATATTTTGCGAGAGTTCCTTATTGCCGCTCAGCACAAAAGCTGTCCATCCCTTAAATTGCTGTTTAAAAACATTTCCCAATTGCTTATAGAAAGCGCCTAGATCGCTACCTCGTCCCAGTCGCTCACCATAGGGAGGGTTACAAAAAATGACACCACTATCAGCAGGTGCAATTACTTCAGCAAGATCAAGGGGTGAGAAGTAAATATGATTGGATAAACCACAATTTTTGGCATTAATCACAGCTTGATCGACAACTTCAGGATTGCGATCGCTACCCCAGATTGGAGCAGGCAGAATGTCTAAACGATTATCATCAGCTTCTTGAATTAATTGCTCCCATAAAACTTGATCAAAATCTAGCCAAGTCTCAAAGCCAAAGCGATCGCGAAACATTCCAGGTGCAATATTAAGAGCTTTTAAACCTGCTTCTAAGGGTAAGGTTCCCGAGCCGCATAGAGGATCGTAAAACATCTGATTTGGCTGCCAGTCTGACATTTGGATTAGAGCTGCTGCAAGGGATTCTTTGAGCGGAGCAGCGCCGACTGCGGGGCGATAACCGCGACGGTGCAAACTATTGCCAGAGCTATCGATGCTAACAGTGCAGCCATTGTCATCAATATGCACACCAATCCTCAAATCTGCTTCCTGCACATCTACATCTGATCGCTCGCCAAATCTATCCATTTGTTGATCAACGATCGCATTTTTAACTTGTAGAGCCGTGAAGTGAGTATGGTTAAGTTGGTCATTTTTTCCCGTTGCTTTAACCGCCAAGGTCATCTCAGGATTTAAAAATTCTGACCAATCAATGGCTTTAATACCTTGATAGAGATCATCAGCGTCAAGGCAGTCAAACAGATCGAGGTGCATCAAAACCCGAAATGGTAGACGCGCCCAAAGGTTAACTCGATAGAGTAATACGCGATCGCCAGTAAAGCTGACTCCACAAAATCCTGCTTCAACAGAGCTAGCACCAAGTTGTTCTAATTCCTGTGCTGCAAGTGTTTCTAGCCCTCTTGCCACAGTTGCAAAGTATTGATTCATGAATAGATCATACAGCGCTTTGCGCTCAAACTCGAACTAAGAAAAAATTTGAAAGCGTTGCGAAGCAACGCTTTCAAATTTTTTCTTATGCAAATAAAACCTAAATATGATTCGGCGGGCGAAGCTCGCCGAATCATATTTGGGTTTTATTTGCGATCCTTACGCAATATTATTTGTTAGTTTCATGAGGGAAATTACCTTTTTTGAGGACATCAATCACAGCAGTATGTCGCTTCAAATCTTGCTGAATCTGATCGTATATGCGGCGATCGCAACCCTTAAGCCCAATCACACCATAGAGACGCACGTTCCCCACTCGTCCCTTCAAGGCATGATCTCCAAAATCAACTACCTCAATCTCATTCTTGATAATTTCGTAAAGTGACCCCGTGATGACGATATCCGTACCAAGATCTTTGGTCATGCCTTCAACACGACTGGCGACATTCACCGTATCCCCAATAACTGCATATTCAAGGCGGCGAGCAGAGCCGATATTACCAACCGTGACCTCACCATAATTAATTCCAATTCCATTAGAAAAAGGGATCTTATTTTCAGATTGCCAGACTTCGCGAAGTTCCATTAAAGCAGTACGCATATTTAGCGCTGCCTGAATTGCATTCATGGCATCAGCCTTCTCCCCGCGCGACACAGGAGAACCAAATTCCGCCATAATCGCATCACCGATAAACTTATCAATCGTACCTTGATATTCCAAAATCGCATCAACCATTCCACCCAGATAGGTATTGAGCTGCTGAATCAATAACTTGGCAGGTAAGCGACTAGAGAGAGTAGTAAAGCCACGAATATCTGAAAACAGCACAGCCGCCTTGATCGTGCGACCTTCTAATAAATCACGAAATCCTTCTGGTTGATTGACAATTTCTTCAACAATTGGAGCGGCGACGTAACGCTCTAGGGTGCGCCGCAACAGGATTTTATCAATTTGAGCGGCGATAGAACCTGTAGTTAAAAGCGTAATTCCATTTAAACTAATTGCGATCGCAGGAATAGCCACAGGTAAAATTATGCTTGCATAAATGAAGCTGACATAACCAATCCCAAACCATACGATTGCGATCCCCAAAGACATCAAGATCTGCATATTTGGCTTTTTAAAAAAGCAGAGCAAAGCACCTGAAGATCCCACTAGCAGTAGGACAAATATCGACTTTTGAAAAGGATTAGGGAGCAAATCCACAATGCTCTTCCCTTGCATAAGTGTGGCGATCGCATTGGCATGAATTTCAATTCCCGCCATTCTCCCCATTGCTGAGTTCTGAATATCCTGCTTTGACGCGGCAGTAGCACCAATTAACACAATCTTATCTTTAAAAAACTTACCACCCTGAAGCTGGTCGCTGTTCCAATTCTCAGGGTCAATCACAAAGTAAAAAGGAATCTGCTGCTGAGCGTTTGCCCATGTATCGGCTCCTCCCAAGAAATAAATACCATCACCTTTGGGTTTAGGATAATTGACCTTTGCCACATCTAAAACTGCTTCGGCAAAGGTAGGCAGAACTGGTAAACCACTATCTTGGGGCGGTTTTATCCCCATCCGATGAATATTGCCTGTGATTTCGGGTTGAAAGTTGATCAGTCCCAATAAGTCAGGATTGATCTGAAAAACAGTTTCGGGAGAAGCAAGCTGCATAATATTAGCCTCTCCGATTTGGGTAGATTCATAACTTGCAGCAAATACTGAGAGATCGCCATACTTAGTTATTGCGGCTTGAAACTTATCATCATCGGCGATTCCATGATCTCCAGGGGTAACAAACAAAATATCAAAAGCAACTACTTTTGCTCCAGCTTTAGCTAATTTTTCGAGAACTTGAGCATAGACTACTCGCTTCCATGTAGTTGTCCGAAAAGGCTCCAAAAATGGACGGACTTTAGGATCATAAAATTCACCCTGTCGTAAGGAAATATCATCGATCGCCAAAATTACGACATCTTTAGGAGGTGTGAGCTGACCCCGCCAGCTAAAAAATGCGGATTGAGTTTGTCTCTCAAGATTTTGTACTTCATTTAGCCCTAGTCCTGTGATGACTGTACTCAGGGTAGCGATCGCGCCCAAAATGGCATAACCAATAAACTTAGGACTAGATAAAGCTTGAAGTCTCTTTTTGATGTTTGCTTTCATCGCACTTTATGGCTGTTTTTTGGAATTTTAATGTCGGCGGGCTTTCAAAAAAACGATTTTTATAATGAGAATTGTTACATATAGCTGTCGCTACTTGTATTCAGCCATAAAACCCAAAAGAGGGTGGCGGCGCGGAGCGCCGATACCCTCTTTTGGGTTTAAGACAGCTTTACCAACAAAAAGAGGGACGCATTGCGTCCCTCTTTTTGTTAATTCATTCTTGACTAGGATTCTGTACTCAATGCATCAACCTCAGAAAAGGTCTTGTAGCACTTTTCAGCATCATAAATATGGCAGCGATCGCCAATATCTTTGATTAACTCCCATGAGAACTTAGTCTTATACAAATACTCACCCCAATTTTCTTCCAAAGACTTGTGGACTAAACGCAAATTGTAGGAAGGAATGCCAGTAAAAATATGATGAGGAATATGCACATTGATGTCATGGCAAAGCCACTCAACCCAAGCAGGATAGTCACAATGAACAGTACCTGTTAACTGATCAGTACCAGCACTCCACTTATCCTTTTCTTTAAATTGGATATCTGGCATCGTGTGATGAACAATTGTGAAAGTACTCATCCAAAAGTGATAAACCAACCAAGGCATCAAGAAAAAGCTAATGAATCCAGAAATCCCTGTGGTGAAAATTAGAACAGTCGTCACAATCACACCAAAGGCAATCACTAAGCGGTAAGAAAACTTAACTTGCTTTTGTTGGCGCTCATGATAAAGGCTGGCATTGAAGTGTAAGTTCGCCCAGTGAATGATCGAACCAGTCCACCAAAAACGAGTACGAATTAGCCTGTATACATTAGAGATTAGCCCTTTACCCTGTTCGTATTCTTCGATTGTGAAGGGATACCAAGCATTATCTTCACCCATCTTGTTGGTATGCAAGTGATGGTGGTCGTGCTTGAAGCGCCAACCATGAAAAGGGAAGAGCAATGGCAAGAATGCAATATGTCCAACTAGATCATTAATCCAATTCTTATTTGAAAATGAACGATGACCACAGTCATGACCAATCACAAAAAAGCCTGTCAATGCAGTTCCAGTGAATATCCAAGCAAAAGGCAACAAGTACCAAGGGGAGAAAGCGATGCTGGCATACCCCAGAGCCGCAGCAGCTACTGAAAAAACCACGCTTAACCAAGCTCTGAGCAGGTTTTTCTCAAAATATTCGGATGGAATTGTTTTAATGATGTCTCGAAGAGAGGTTTCGGGGGTAAGTGTATGGGACGATTTTTGTATGGCAACCACTACTGAACACTCCCTACTGTGGTCAACCTTTGGCAACTTAGACCTTGCAATTTCTGAAACAGAGTATCGATATCTGACTGCAATTCCGCAAGCTCAGCCTGCACTTGTTCTGAATAAAGCTTCTTGGCAGCTACATTACTAGTCACCACATTTAGAGGCGAAGCATTTTGATTTGAAAATTCCATTGAGGCTTCAGTTTGTTTGCTCATACTTCCTTTAAAAACGTTTTTGAAACGCTACAGTCACACCACAAAAATTATTTATGGGACAGATCTTAGCTTATGTGATGTGTATTTTTGTATATGTATAAACATATCTGATGAGTAATTGTACGGATTAGCATCATTACTCATTTTTAATATGGCATTTTGATCAAGCATTTTGATCAAGCATTTTGACAACGCATAAAGATCACACATACAAAGGTAGACATTGGGCCTAGTCCTCTAGTTCCCATAGCGCAGTAACTCAGTACTTAGTGCCAAGTGGGGTATCGGCAAATAAGATTGGGGCGATCGCGGCGGCAGAGCCTAACCGAGCATCCTCATATTCTTCAAGGCTATAGTACTGATCCATGCGATCGCATAGTCCTTCTGGGTTTAGGCTTTGAATATTGTGGCTAATAATGTAACTCTGAGCGGCGGAACCTCTAAAAGCAGCGAAAGCTTCTTGACAATAGGCTTGTTTAGAGTCTATCGAGGCAACTTGCCAGTCAGAGCCATGCATATTACCGCTTAAAATTGGCTGACCATGTGCGGGGATCACGGGACGACGCTCGGCAGCGATCGCGTTCTGGGAGACCATAAACACTACTGCGACAGCGATTAGTGCCATGCAGTTTTGAATCAGGATACGAAGATGGGACATATAGATCATGGGAGTTAATCGTCCTCAAACGTGAAGTCGTTAAGGTTTGATAACATTTTCTAATTAATCACCCTAAACATAGCAAAATAATAAATGAAATAGTGTTGTTTAGGCTGTATCGTCTAATTTTGAAGACCTTTTAAGATTTCTTTTGATGATTAAATTCAGTACTTTTGGTAAACTTATGTTAAATCTGATACAGAAAAATTAAATGTCCTTCTTTGAGCGAATGCCATAAATTATTCGTTTAAGCTCATTTCGATACTGTTTACCTAATTACATCTCTTAGCCCGACAAATGTCCGAACACTATTTAAATCATCCTACTTTTGGTTTGCTATCTCGCCTCTGTAGGATCGATGAATTTCGTAGTTTATTTACTACACTTTACGCACAAAGATTATTTTTCTTGATCACAACTACTCCTGATGGAGTGCAATTCGAGCCTGTTACTCGTGCAGATGCTAAGCATATGCTCGAAAATCAAATGCGATCGCTACGGCGCGTTGGTTCCGATGGCGACCAGAAGAATTTGCAAATCATATATAAACGCACTTTTTCCCAATGACTTCGCACATTTCTCTTAAAGCGGCGGCGAAAATCAATCTTTACCTAGAGATTACGGGAAATCGTGCGGATGGATATCATGATTTAGTGATGATTCTGCAAAGCATTGATCTGTGCGATCGCGTGGATATTCGCAAAATTGGTACTGATGCGATCCAAGTCGCTTGTACCAACCCAGAAGTACCCTGTGACCAAACCAATCTGGCTTACAAGGCAGCAGCTTTGCTCCAAAGTACTTTTCCTGACATTGGAGGAATGGAAATATTTATTGATAAACAAATTCCTATGGGAGCGGGTTTAGCGGGTGGCTCAGCTAATGCGGCGGCAGTTTTGGTGGGAATTGATCGGTTATGGGATTTGGGACTCACTCAATCGCAACTATGTGAGCTTGCGGCTCAGTTGGGTTCAGATGTCCCTTTTTGCGTAACTGGAGGCACAGCACTAGCGACTGGGCGTGGTGAAATATTGTCTCCCTTACCTGATCTCACTGATTTGGTTCTAGTAATTTGTAAACATCGCCATATTTGTATATCTACGCCTTGGGCTTATCAAACTTTTCGATCGCAGAGTTTACTAACAACCAGTCAAGCTCAAAATCAAAACTTCTCTAGTCAAATGGTGGCGGCGATCGCAATGAAGGATGAATCAACACCTGTCAAGATTGGGCGTTTACTATATAACGATCTAGAACGCTCCGTATTGCCAGCTTATCCTGAGCTGGCATTGCTCAAAAATAATTTGTCAGAGCAAGAATGTCTTGGCTCAATGATGTCAGGTTCAGGCTCAACCATGTTTGCGATCGCCGCCGACCTTGATCGCGCTCAAAAGATAGCTGAAGCTATAAAAACCAATGATATTGATGTGTGGGTAGTTAAAGGTTTAGCAAGATCTATTTTTGATGCCTAGCTACTTATAAGAATAAATCTAAATCCCAAAGAGGATGGCGGCGCTCTGCGCCGCCATCCTCTTTGGGATTTAGATATAAGAAAGCGCAAAGCGCTGTAAAAAGAAAGTAAGAACTGGCAGTAAAATAAAGAACCAGATTGCTTAACCATATATGCTGCGAATTACTGAAATAAAGCTTCCGCTTGATCACCCAGAGGATGCGCTTAAAACTGCAATTCTTAAAAAACTACAGATATCTCCAGACGAACTCCTCAGCCATGTAATTTTTAAGCGTAGTTATGATGCACGCAAAAAAACAAATATTTATTTGGTATACATAGTTGATGTTGAGCTAGCCAATGAACAGCGGATTCGCGATCGCTTTCAGAAAGATCCCCATGTCATACCTACACCAGACATGGGCTATCAAATGGTAGCGAAAGCCCCTACAAATCTTAAAAATCGTCCTGTTGTAATTGGTATGGGACCATCAGGAATGTTTGCGGGATTAATGTTAGCGCAGATGGGATTTTGTCCAATTATTTTAGAGAGAGGTAAAGCAGTCCGCGATCGCACTGCCGATACGTTTAACTTCTGGAAAAAAAAAGCAGAATTTAACCCAGAATCGAATGCTCAGTTTGGTGAAGGCGGGGCGGGTACATTCTCCGATGGCAAGCTATATAGCCAAGTAAAAGATCCACAACATTATGGGCGTAAGGTTCTGACAGAGTTTGTAAATGCGGGCGCTTCGCCTGAAATCTTTTATATCAATAAACCCCATATTGGTACATTCAAACTGGTTGGCATCGTTCAAAATATACGCGCAAAAATCATATCCCTCGGTGGTGAAATTCGATTTCAGAGTCGAGTAGAGGATATTGATATAGAAGATGCACAAGTAAGAGGGTTAACCTTAGCCAGTGGAGAATATATCGCCACTAATCATATCGTCCTAGCGGTCGGGCATAGCGCCCGCGACACCTTCCAAATGCTTTACGATCGCGGTGTGTATATTGAAGCTAAACCTTTTTCAATTGGGTTTCGGATAGAACATCCACAACTTCTCGTTGATCAAGCGAGATTTGGTGAATATGCAGGAAACAAATTATTAGGAGCCGCCGACTATAAACTTGTCCATCATTGTCAAAATGGTCGCTCGGTTTATAGCTTTTGTATGTGTCCTGGGGGGCTAGTTGTGGCGGCGACTTCCGAAGTTGGTCGAGTTGTTACTAATGGCATGAGCCAATATTCGCGCAATGAGCGCAATGCCAATAGCGGGATCGTGGTGGGAATCACCCCCGATGACTATGCAGGACATCCTTTAGCAGGTATAGACCTTCAGCGCCGTCTAGAATCTCGAGCCTTTGAACTCGGTGGCAGTACCTATGCCGCCCCAGCCCAATTAGTCGGTGACTTTTTAGCCGATCGCCCTTCCAGTAGCCTTGGCATAGTTAAGCCATCCTACGCGCCCAATGTGCATCTATGCAATCTTAGCGAGAGCTTACCCGACTATGCGATCGCGGCGATCCGTGAAGCTATTCCTGCTTTTAACAAACAAATTCGTGGCTTTGCGATGGAAGATGCGATGCTTACGGGCGTAGAAACTCGCACTTCTTCACCAATTAGAATCAAGCGCAATCAAAATTATCAGAGTTTAAACGTAAAAGGACTATTTCCGACAGGCGAAGGGGCGGGTTATGCGGGCGGCATCCTTTCCGCAGGTATTGATGGCATTAAGGTAGCAGAAGCATTGGCTTTGAGCATGACACTGTAAGCAAAATAAATGCCGCGCTTCGCACGGCATTTATTTTGCTTACAGCAGATTGAGGACAAACCCACCACTAAATTTTTTGTAAAAGCCCC
The DNA here is from genome assembly GCA_038215315.1 of Pseudanabaenales cyanobacterium. Classification (GTDB taxonomy): domain Bacteria; phylum Cyanobacteriota; class Cyanobacteriia; order Pseudanabaenales; family Pseudanabaenaceae; genus Pseudanabaena. The sequence continues at coordinate 5,685 of JBBQRB010000015.1, read as the reverse complement.
GCGAAGCGGGGCTTTTACAAAAAATTTGGATTTGGTTTGATCGGGATTTGCTTAGTTATCACTTACGGCGAGGTCGGCGAGCCGATCGCTTATTTGCAGGTGGCTCTGGAATATCTCGATCTGAAAAATCATCCCTAAAGTCATTGCCATAGTTATCGTTCTGATCCAAATCATCAAAATCGTTTGCAGTAGTTTCTCTATAGTTACTTCGTGATGGCGCATCGTAACTCTCTTCATAGGAGAAAGAACTGCGATCGTACTGCTCATAGTCGCGATTAAAATCTTGGGGAGGACGAGACTTAGTGCGCGGTCGGCGCTTCGGTTTAGGGCGAGGAGCATCGTCATACTGAGCGCGATCATCATTGAAATCCCTTGTTTGTGGGCTTTCTTGGCGACCACCTTGACGACTTTGGTAAAGCTTCGTTGCCTGTTGTCCTGCTTGGTTAAATAGCTTGCCTAGTTTTTGGTCAACCGCAAACCCTTTGCGGCTTTGGATCGAGATTGTCCCACTAATGCGATCGTGAAAAGCCTGACGTTTCTCATTGTCAACAATCGCAAAGGCAACATCAGCCGCGAAAGGAATCCAAGCAAATATGATAAAAGTTGTGGTGAGCGTCTCAATCAGAAGTATAGAACAGGCAAATACAAAAACTTCACGCTTGATAAACGCGCTAAAATCCGCAGTCTTGCCAAACTCAGCGTCAATAACCCGAATACTCATCAACCATCTGCCAAAACTCTGTCCTTGACTACGAGCCGAAATCAACACCCGAAATACAAACCATGTCACCACAAAAATAAATAAACGTAAGGGGCTAGATGTAGTAATCGATAGCAAAGATAGAGTTAATTCCGAAATAAACCAACAACTCAAAAGATCTACGATTAGCGCTCCGAGGCGTTGATTGACCGTAGCTAGGGAATAGCGGCTATAGGCTGGCTCGAAGTCCATTGTGCAAAAATAGGTTGAAGGATTAAGGAGAAGACGATAGTGCCGCCAAGCGGCACTATCGTCTTCTCCTTATTTCTAAAGATTATAGACTGTTAGCCATGTTACTTTTCCCGAATATTTATCTGTACCTTTTAAAGCCTCAATAGGCTGTAGATCATAAAACCCCAAAGAGGTTAGCGGCGCGGAGCGCCGCCAACCTCTTTGGGGTTTTAGCTATGTAAATGTTTTCTAGGCGGTTCAGACTAACTTTTCTGAAAGTCCAATAGATGTTAGTTTGGTTTTTAATTCACAAATTTTATGGCTAAAATTAATCCTTTCACAATTAGAATGCAAGTTGCGCGGATGTTTGCACAAGGGCAGTCTGTATTTGCAGAGATGAAGGTTCAAGACTGGCTAAAAGAGCGCAACCACAACCCCAAAGACTACATCATCCGATTTCACCAAAAGATGGCTCCTGTGGGAGCTAACTCTTCGATGATTGTAGAAATAGAACTTGTTCGCAAAGATGGGCAGCCTCTTGATCAATGGTTACAACAAGAAATTAATCGCCAAAGTTAGTCATTTTGGACTTAAATCGATAACTCTTGGTAAATTTTGGTAAGGCGATCGCTGATTGATTGCCAACTGTAATTATGGTTAATAACTTGCTGGAGTCGCAACCTATTTTGTGATGTTTGCTCTGGCGAGAAATTCTCGAAAAAATCTTGCAAACTAATCTTGATAGACTCTACATCTAGCTGCGTAACATAACCAAACTCTTGCTCTTTGACCATCGGCGCGATCGCCACTCCATCGGTAATTAAAACAGGAGTTCCCGCCGCAAGGGCCTCAATGGCGGCTATACCAAAATTTTCAGAGTGAGAAGTCAGTGCAAATAAATCGGCTCCTTGCAAATAGAGATTTTTGGTTTCCCCCTTTACAAATCCCAGCCAGTGGGTGCGATCGCCTAAATTATTAACTTCTAGTAAGTCTTTAATTTGATTGATATATTCTGCTTCCCCGCCGCCAGCGATCGCTAAGGTAAATTTGTACTCTTTAAGGCTAGCTAGAGCCGAAATAAGATATTCCAATCCTTTTTTGGGATGAATACGCGACAAAAAGAGAATAACAGGACGACCATCAGAAATTTTGAGGAGTTGATGGACTTGTGCCTGTGCATTAGCAATCAAGTTGGGAATATAAACACCGTGAGGCAAGACAAAACTAGGTATATCTAAGCCTAATTGAGCAAATTCATTTTCTTCTTGATCTGCTGTGAAGTGAAGGGACTTACTGTGGAGCAAATTTGTGCGCTCAATGATATTTAGATAGGTTTGTTTGCGGAGCTTGCTCTGTTGTAATGACCATGTGCAGAGCTGTCCCAATGGACGGTTGATGTAAGGAATCTTTTTTATTCGGGCGATCGCCATCGCGATCGTGGAAGGGTAGGAAAAAATTGCATGAACATGAACTAGGTCATATTTCGCCATATTTCGCCATAGCCAAATGGTCAAATCCCACGAAAAAGCAAACTCTCGCACTGCATTTAGATTGGGCGAAAACCGTGCAAAAAAGCGAATCGGCACATTGCCATATTCAGCTAGCTGATCAGTAAGCTGGTTTAGAGGTACATCTAGCAAATCCTTGCCATTGTCATTGGTGGTCGTAATTTCGGCATCGACACCTTGCGATCGCAAAGCCTTAACCATCTGAACTACAGCTTGACTAGGACCACCACGCACCGAGGCAACCGAAGGAATCACATGAAGGATTTTCATTTCAATGTTCATTTAGTTAGGCATTCCAAAGCCCAAATATGATTCGGCAGCAAAGCTACCGAACCATATTTGGGCTTTTATTTAATTTGCGATCCTAAGCCATTTTTTTAAGTTTCTCTAGGTTTTATTTCTCGTAGTTGCGTCTGGCTTTATTTGCCTCATTTCGCAAAGCATCAAGACGTTTTTCGATCAATGTACGCGATCGTCCTTTTGACACGTCACTCAACATAATTTTGAGCGCACTGCCTAAACTTTTGTAAGCTGCAGGCAAAGGATAGCCATTCCTGACGGCTAGACGGATAGCGCCTTGATCGGCTTCGATTAAGTTACGAATGTCTTTCTTGCCAGTTCCCTTGCGCCATAGTTGAAAACCTGCTACACCACAGATGCCAAGGGCAAGCGCAAATAGCAAACCATTTTGCACCCACAGTTCGCCGACAGCCCCACCTAAACCGATCGCAAGGGCGGCAACTTCCCAACCATCCTTAGGTACTGCGTCATTTTGAATACGCGCAACTTCGTGCCAGTACAATAAATTGCGCTGATCTTCGGCGAGTCTTTCCCAGCGAACCATGTCTACCAAAATCACCACCTCATCACCACCTGCTTCTTCGCAGGTAATCAGAGGCGGACGAACTCCGTCAGCATTTAATACTTTTACCCAAGCCTGTAGCTCTGGCGGCAGTAACTCCTGTAAACGACGGATTTCAGTTCTGGAAAAGGTATTTCGGAGGGAGGAAGAAGTTGGAGATGGCATGAATCTGCTTCAAGGTTCAGAGATTTGACGGACTTATCTTTAAATTTAAATTTTAGTATAAGTTTTCACTAGTTGTACTTTTGCTAGCAAAAGTCTTGTTAGAACATAAAACCCAAAATAGAGAGGCGGCGTGCCGCCTCTCTATTTTGGGTTTACAGCGCTTTGCGCTTTTGTAAAACCTAGATAAATTTTTGGAAGTGCCGCTTCGCGGCACTTCCAAAAATTTATCTGTACCTTTTAAAGCCTCAATAGGCTGTAACAAGAATGGCAACAGCTATAAGAAACTTACGACTAATTAAATTACTTGTAGCTTCGTTCAGCCAACGTTAGCTGAACGAAGCCGAAGCCATATAAACTTGGTAAGACATTTTTTCTGCCAAGTGATTAATCAAACTACAATAGGGAAATATGTTAAGGATTGTTAAGAGAAATTCTGTATGACCGTTGCATCTTCTCAAATCATCACAATTCCCGCTTCACCATCCCCTAAAGGATATAACCTACCCGCATGGAATCGTATTGAAGAACCGATGTGGCAAGGTAGCGAAGATGATATTCGTAAAGGTTTGTCCTTTAAACTCCTATCCCCGATGTGGCAAATGTTTCTGCTCGGCGATGGGGCACCGACAAGGCATTTGCAGCTACTTACCCAATCCAAGATTTCTGTTGATGTAATTGCGATGAGCGCTATTGGTGACGGTAATGACAATGCACCACCAGATATTTCCGCGATCGCATCTCCACGTATTCGCCGACAAATTTGGTTGCGCTCAGAGCAAACTGGTGAGATTTTTTCCCATGCGACCTCATGGTGGTCAGAGACGACGATGCAAAAGTATTTAAAAGATCCTTCACTTCCTATTTGGGTTAGCCTCAATCAGAAATATACAGAGCTTTATCGAGATCTTAAGGGGATTTATTACGGGCGTTGCCCTCATGTGGCGGCATCTTTTGGATACCCAGAGATTAATCAATATTGGGGTAGGCATTATTTGTTATGGCATGGTGGCGAGCCAATTACGATGATCTATGAGATCTATTCACCTGCGATCGGTAAATACCTTGGTTCTAGTAGCTTGTAGACTATTTAAAATGTTTGCGCTCAAGCCGAAGCCCGAAAAGGTAGATGTGGCGCGGAGTGCCGCATCTACCTTTTCGGGCTTTACTTGGCGACAGCTATAAAAGCGCAAAGCGCTGCATAACAAGAATATAGGCAAGTTGGTGACTGCTTTGATTGCCATTTACCCCGGTAGTTTTGATCCGATCACCTTTGGACATCTTGACATCATCAAACGCGGCAGCCATTTATTTGATCGCGTAATTGTTGCTGTTTTAAGAAATCCTAACAAGACACCACTGTTCACGATGGAAGAACGGATGATGCAAATTCGTGAAGCTACCAGCAATCTCGATAACGTAGATGTTGATACTTTTACGGGATTGACGGTTACTTATGCCCATTTAAAAAATGCACAGGTGTTGATTAGAGGATTGCGAGCGGTGTCAGACTTTGAACTGGAACTGCAAATGGCTCATACCAATAAGACTCTTGCTAACGATATTGAGACTGTATTTCTATCGACTTCTAATGAATATAGTTTCTTGAGCAGTAGTGTAGTTCGTGAAATAGCTCGTTTTGGTGGTGAGATTGGGCATCTTGTTACCCCCGAAGTTGCGATCGCCCTAAGGCGAAAATTTCAGACATAAGCCCAATAAGTGAGTGGCGGCGCATCGCACCGCCACTCACTTATTGGGCTTTGATAAAAAGTGTCTCACCTATCTTTTTTGATGATGCGTTAAGTTAGAGATAGGCAAATCTATGTTGTATTTCCAAAACTTCCTCAGAAATTTAAGGAGAATAAATCAATGAAATTAATGATTGCAACGATCGCAGCTTTAGGAGCCATGACTACATTTACTAGTAGTGCGATCGCCAATGTCTCGATTAGCATTAGATTTGGCTCAAGTCCATCTTTTAATTCCTATCGCAACAATCGCACCCATAACACTTATCGCTCTAACATTTACCAGCCGATAAATCCTCGTAATAGTTTTTATCGCAGTCGCAATAGAGGTTCTGTCGTATTTGTGCCGAGAGACTCGTCTAGAGTGAATCATGATTTTTATAATCGCAACTCAGTTGTTCCTAATTTTGGCTATCCATCTAGTTTTTCTGGAACTAATCAATTTATCCACAACCCTTACAACTCTAATCTAGG
>JBBQRB010000014.1:0-24997 GCA_038215315.1 Pseudanabaenales cyanobacterium | reverse complement strand
GGTTAGGGTCAACGCTGCGCCCATCTTTATTGCTAACTCAATCACCTTGTTTTTAAATATAGTGATTTTAGGTTTTAAGCTTAAATATGGCTGAAGAATATCAAAAAGACCAATGGCAATTTTTTGCATTGCGATTAGTCTGGTTAGTCCAGCTATCTCCCAATTTTGATAGGTGTTTTTAGGCTCTGGAGGTCATAATTTACAGGCTCGAGTAGAGATAAACCAGTCATTTCTGCTGGTTGAGGGATCTGTAGAATTTCCAAAATAGTAGGAGCGATGTCGGCAAGGCGACCGCCCGTGGGTTTAAGCTTTACGTCTGCTCCATGCCCCATAATTTTTCTGCCTTCACCTTCAACGAGGATAAATGGTACAGGATTGCTGGAATGGGCAGTCCAAGGATTACCATGTTCATCGCACATATATTCGGCATTACCATGATCAGCGGTGATCAAAGCCGTACCGCCAGCATTAGCAATACTAGATAAAAGTCTGCCTAGACACTTATCCACGTGCTCTAACGCCTTAACGGTTGCTTCAAAATTGCCCGTATGTCCTACCATATCTGGATTAGCATAGTTAATCACAATCAACGAATAGATATGTTTAGCGATCGCCTCAGAAGCAATGCGAGTTACTTCATTTGCAGACATACTTGGCTCTTGATCGTAAGTTGGAACCCTTGGGCTATTTACCAAAACTCGATCATCGCCTTCGCTGGCTTCTTCCAAACCACCATCAAAGAAATAGGTGACATGGGCATATTTCTCAGTTTCTGCGAGCCGTAGTTGTTTAAGTCCATGTCTAGCGACAACTTGACCGAGCAAGTTAGTTAGATTTTGAGGTAAGAAAGCCACAGGAACTGGTAAAGAACTGTCGTATTGAGTAAATGTGGCATAGACAACCGAGTCTATTAGCTTGCGCTCAAACCCAGCAAAGTTATCGGCAACCAAAGCCTGAGTGATTTCGCGAGAGCGATCAGGTCGAAAATTAAAGCAAATCACGCCATCGCCAGAAGTAATAGCACCCTTATCGATACGTGTTGGAGGTATAAACTCGTCAGTTATATTTTCTTTGTACGCTGACTCAAGCAGCTCGATTGGCGAGGTAAATTCAGTGGTAATTTCATCATTGACCATAACCTCATATGCTTTCTGAACGCGATCCCAGTGCTTATCGCGATCCATAGCAAAATAACGACCGCTAACCGTAACAATACGCCCAACACCAATATCTTTGATGTGAGCCTGCAATTGACTGATGAATTTGATCCCAGAGTGGGGCAGCGTGTCTCGACCATCTGTAATTACATGGATACAGACATCAGTAATTTCTTGGGACTTAGCTAAGTTTAGCAACCCTAACATATGGTCAATATGCGAGTGTACGCCACCATTAGAACAAAGCCCTAGTAAGTGCAGCTTGCTATTGTTTTTTCTAACTTTCTCGCAAACACCAACCAGTACTGGATTTGAGAGTAATGAGCCGTCATCAACAGCATCAGAAATTCTAACTAATTCTTGAGGAACGACACGACCTGCACCAATATTTAAGTGACCAACCTCTGAGTTGCCCATTTGTCCTTTGGGTAGACCGACATCTTTGCCAGAGGCTTGGAGGAGGGTTTTCGGGTAAGTACTCCACAGACTATCCATAACAGGAGTATTTGCTGCGGCGATCGCATTACCCTCGGTTTCTTCTCTATGTCCCCAGCCATCCAAAATAATTAGAACCAGTGGAGAAACAGACCCCGTTTGCATAAAAGAAAATTCCTTTTTGAATACACGTTCACTCCCTACTTCGCAATCATACCACTGGAGTAAATATACTGATTATCTTAACAAGACATTGCTGTCAAAATAACCGCAATGTATAACAGAAAACTTTAATTTATTTCTTATTGACTGCTTTGCGCTCGTGAATATTCCGTAAAGCCATCTAATTTTGTAAGTAGCTGCATGACTAAAGCTCTAAAACCTTTGGCGCAAGCGCAGCTTGCGCCAAAGGTTTTAGAGCTTTTACAGATAAACTTTTGAAAGTGGCGCGAAGCGCCGCTTTCAAAAGTTTATCTGGGTTCTATAGCAGCGCAAAGCGCTGTACTTGCGCTGTAAATAAATTTGCAGACCGCTAACGAATGTATGATAGTGAGTCTGCGATAATTTGCTTTGATCTAACTTGATTAGTCAACAAAAAAGTTTCAGATATTTTTCTCGTTGGTCTAAAAGATTTCCCTCGAATGGCGCTAATAGTTCAGAAATATGGTGGTTCTTCCGTAGCCAATGCCGATCGCATTAAAGCAGTGCGCGATCGCATTAAGCGGACAGTTGAAGCAGGTAATCAAGTTGTGGTCGTAGTCTCAGCCATGGGGAAAACCACTGATAGTTTAGTTGCTCTTGCTGAGTCCGTATCAACAAACCATGACCAAACCCTAGCCGAAATTGCTGCTAAGGAACGTGAAACCGATCTGCTTCTGGCTACAGGTGAACAGATCACGATCGCGCTACTGAGCATAGCGTTACAGTCTGTCGGTCAGCCCGCGATCGCGATGAATGGCTCACAGGTCAGAGTTGTCACTGAAGCCGCACATACTAGGGCGAGAATTTTGTATGTAGAGCAGGAGCGAATCAATGCTGCTTTGACTCTTGGTAAGGTGGTTATTATTGCAGGATTTCAGGGAGTAGCAATTGATCAAAAAACAGGTTTACCTAGCACTGAAATTACAACATTAGGGCGCGGCGGCTCGGACACTTCAGCGGTGGCGATCGCTGCCGCTATATCTGCGGATATTTGTGAAATCTATACCGATGTCCCAGGAATATTAACAACAGATCCGCGCATCGTCCCTAAAGCTAAAATGCTAGCGGAAATTAACTGCGATGAAATGCTAGAGCTGGCTAGCTTAGGCGCAAAGGTTTTACATCCTCGATCTGTAGAAATTGCTCGTAACTTTGGCGTAAAAATGTGTGTGCGTTCTAGCTGGCTGGATGATGCGGGGACTGTGATCACGGCTCCGCGATCTGCTAGTGGCAATTTGACCGCATTAGAAGTTAATCGCTTTGTCGAAGCTGTCTCCATTGATTACGATCAAGCCAAGATTGCCCTTTTGCAAGTTCCTGATCGCCCTGGTATCGCTTCGCAGTTATTCAACGCTCTTGCCGAAAAGGGGATCAATGTCGATTTAATCATCCAAGCAGTTCAAGAACATGAAGGGGTTAATGATATTGCTTTTACAGTTCCCAAGGCGCAACTAACATTGGCTGAAACAGTTACGCGCAGCCTGCGGATGGATGCTCGATCAGTGGCTGTTGATGCTGAAGTTGCCAAAATCAGCAGTATCGGCGTAGGCATGATTGGGCGACCTGGTGTAGCAGCTCAGATGTTCGGAGCTTTGGCTGATTCTGGGGTCAATATTCAAATGATTTCTACTTCAGAAATTAAAATTAGCTGTGTGATCGCGGCGAATGACGGCGAAAAAGCGATCGCTAGTCTTCAATCAACCTTTGATGTACCCCTGCGAGAAGTTACCACGCATCCGTTTGATTTTGTCGGATCAGGTCCAAGCCCTGAGACAATTCGTGGAGTTGCTCTAGATCGTAATCGTGCTAGGATTGCTGTCCAAAAAATACCTGATCGCCCTGGCATGGCTGCAAAAATTCTCGATCAGTTAGTTGAGCAAAATATCAGCCTAGATATGATTGTGCAGTCTCAATCTAGACGTGATGAAAACGAATCTGCTTTTAATAAGATGGCTTTTAATGAAATGGCTTTTACGGTGGCGATTTCCGATCTGACTAAAGCCGAAACTGCGCTCAAAAAATATGCTTCAGTGTTAGGCTATGGCGAAGTGACTTGTGATGCCAATATTAGCAAAGTCAGTATTGTCGGTTCTAATATGATCTATCAATCTGGTGTAGCCGCACGGATGTTTAGCGCCCTTGCTAATGCAGGTATTAATATTGAGATGATTGCTACCTCTGAAATTAAGGTTAGCTGCGTGGTGAGAGATCCTCAAGCGGAACAAGCACTCCAAGTTATACATCAAGAGTTTAACTTGTCTGGCGATCGCGAAATCAAAGTGCCTAGTACTTTGAATGCGAGCTAGCAATAAGATTAAGTACATATTCCACGAGCATCTCTATGTCCTCTGAAAACTCTAGCAATCGTCCCAACGATCCACCAACTGATCCCAAGAAAGCCCCTCCTTCACAAGATGGACAAATGAAGGGCTTCTTTGCTGATAATCTGCCCACTGTTACGGTGGCAATTTTATTGGCTGTTGGTGTGCGGATATTTATTGCGGAGCCGCGCTATATACCTTCTAGTTCTATGGAGCCAACCCTACAGATTGATGATCGCCTAATAATTGATAAGCTCTCAATTAGGTGGCAAAAGCCTCAACGTGGAGAAATAATTGTATTTAATCCACCGAATGTTGAGGTTGTGCCTGATGCTAGCAAAGTATATATCAAGCGCGTAATCGGGGTTCCCGGCGATCGGATTAGTATCGCAGATGGTAAAGTTTTTGTGAATGAACAACCACTGAATGAGCCTTATATTGCGGCTCCTCCTGCTTACACTCTACCAACGCAAGATGACGCTCTCTGCTCTAATTGCTTTAGTCCACCAAATGTCCAGCTCAAAAATAATCGACTTTATTTCACTGTACCCGCAGGTAATTATTGGGTAATGGGTGATAATCGCAACAATAGTCTGGATTCCCATGCGTGGGGTTTTCTGCCTGAAGAAAATCTCGTAGGTAGAGCAACCTTTCGCTATTGGCCCCTAGACAAACGCGCTGGTGGACTTGGTATTCCTAGTTATTAGATGCTTTGCTAAGCACGATGAATCCAGATAATTTTTTGAAAGTATCGCTTCGCGATACTTTCAAAAAATTATCTGGATTACTCAAAACCTCAATAGGAAAAGCCTAGGCGCTTCGCGCCGCAACTTAGCTTCTGGGTTTAGTTAGCGACAGCTATAAGTAAATGATCTTGTGGTGCGCGTTTGCCGCAAGTCAAATCTATTTGATTCCTTTAGTCAATATTTGTAAATGTCCACAGAAAGCAAGTTAGATCCGCAAAGCCCTGTCAAACCTTGGTGGCAGCAACAGGGTGAGACCATTCGCATTTTCGCTGTAGCTTTAGCGATCGCCTTTCTTTTGAGAGCTTTTATTGTAGAGCCGCGTTTTATTCCATCGGGTTCAATGGAGCCAACCCTACAGATTGGCGATCGCATTTTGGTTGATAAGATATCGATGAAATGGCAAGAACCACAACGGGGTGACATTTTGATTTTTTATCCGCCTAAATCACCTGCGATCGAAGATAGTAGCAAAGCATATATCAAGCGCCTAGTCGGTATAGCGGGAGATCAAATTGCTGTGCAGGGAGGTAAGGTCTACCGTAATGGTCAAGCAATGGATGAAGAATATATTGCCGAGCCAATTAGGTACTCAATGCGCCCCGTTACCGTGCCGCAAGGATATTACTGGATGATGGGAGATAATCGCAATTTTAGTAATGATTCCCATGTGTGGGGTTTTTTGCCAAAGCAAAATGTAATTGGTAGAGCCAGTTTGCGCTTTTTTCCATTTGATGAGCGCTTAGGAACAATTACCTTAAGCCCAAAAAACTGAGGCGAACGCGCAGCGTTCGCCTCAGTTTTTTGGGCTTTATTTTTTTAGTGAGATAGCCAAGCGATCGATTCTTTAATCCATGCTTCGATATTTTGAGTTTTAGCGAGAACTGGCAGATTAGCGATCGCGTTTAACGCATTGTTAATTTCGGTAGGCGTGTAACCAAGTGCTAGCAAAGTCATTTCAACTTCTTCTTGTAGAGCCACACTGACCACATTACTAACAGATACAGTCGTACCTAGTTGAGATAGTTTCCAATCTGCTAACTTAGTCTTCAATTCTAGGGCTAACCTTTCAGCAGTTTTTGTGCCTACACCTGGTGTCAGACTCAAAACGCGAATATTCCCAGACACGATCGCCTTAACTAAATCTTGAATCCCTAAGCTATTTAATAGCGCCAATGCAACTTGAGAACCAATCCCTGAGACGCTGATCAATTGTCGAAATAATTCGCGTTCAGGAAGGGTTAAAAAACCAAATAAAATCATCTGATCTTCACGCACAACTAAATGAGTGAAAACCTTACACTCTTCTTCAGATATAGGTAGGCTATTAGCTGTCCTCGCATTAACTTGAATGTCGTAACCGACACCCTGAACATCTAGAGTGAGCCAATAGGATGGAGTGTTTTTTCGAGAGCTATCAGACGCTTTACAAGCAGCGATCGCACCACGCAGGAAGCCAATCATATTTTATTAGCTATTAACGTCGGCGTGGAAGAGGCGGAAACTGAGGTAGCTGCACGGCTGCAAGAGATGTCACAGCTTTACGTGAATCCCCTTTAGAAGCAGCAAAATATTCTGGCTCATTTACCTCTGGCTCTAAATTAGCGGCATGATGATGATTAGAGTACAGAGACTGCATAAACTTTGGCGTGACTACGGTAGAGACTACGGCAGAGTTGCCCGAAGTAAGCCCTGAAGATGAAGAAGTTGATAATTCGTCAAGAGCTTCAGGTTCATCCTTAAGGGGTACATTTGTAGTAGGTAGAGTAACCGAGTTAGCAACTTGTTGACCTGTTGATTCGCCAACAATCTGTAAGGCAGGCAAGTTAGGAACTATGGGTGAACCTTGAGAAGCTTTGTGAGGTCTAACAATCAGCGGAGAGATCGGTTGAGACTTTATAGGAAGAATCGGAGTAACGGATTCATCGATATCTTTAAAGCTATGAGTTTCTGGATTAAATACCTCTGACTGATGGCTGTCGGCATTACTGGCATCTTGAACTGGAGGCATGATTTTAATTACATTCTGCAATTGCGAGTCGCCGCTAATTGATACGATGGGAGCAATTTTTTCATCGGCTAGTTTGGCTATCGACCAAGATTCTAATGCTGATAGAGCCATGTCATTAGTTGCTGTCGTTGAAGTGTCTAAACAACGCTCAAGAGCTGCTTTTAGTTGAGAGGTGTGGTGTTGCTGACGTTTTAGACGGTTGCGTAACTCATCACAGTTACTATGCATATCCTGCAATTCTCTTTCCAGTTGGTCAATCCGTGATTGCAAAGTTAGCGTCAGAGTCTCTTGTCTTTGGATAACCAGTTGAGATAGCTGCAATTGCTCTTGAGCTTGACGGAGCAGTACTTGGGCTTGCTGGCTACGCTCACTGCAAAAACTTAGCTCTTGTTCCAGCATTTGTCTGGGCAAGGCTTTGAATAAAGTAGATGGCTCATCAACTACCTTAGGAGATGCGCTCGTAAACTGCGATCTTGGCTCTGACCTTGATAGATTGATGCTCTCCTGTGATGATGAATCGCCAAATCCTGCCTGACTCATGACTTACCCTTCACACCAAGAATGTTACCTAGTGACAAATCTTATCTTAAAAATCAATTTTTTGGATTACTAATTTTGATCAATTGTAGGAAATTCACGACAATATTGCCCTTAAAACGACAGATCATGACAATAATTTGCTTCCAATCTAGATGGTTTTTTAACAAAATCCAACTAGCTTTTGTCTCCTGAAAATGACAATTGCTATAACATTAAGGCATTTAAAGCAAATATTTTAGATCTAAAATTAGTTTATTTTTAGATCTAAAATATTTGCCAACTGATTAAATTTAGCTATGCCATAAATTTCAATTTATTTGAGGCGATCGTGAAGATTCGTAAAGCAATTGTTGCCTATAAGTCGGGTAGTCAAGTGGCTAAGGCATGGGCAGAGCGCTGTAGCTATGAGTTAGAGCAGCTTGGGGCTAAGGTGCTGATTGGACCAACAGGAGCAACTGATAATCCTTATCCCGTATTTCTGGAATCAATGCATCAAGAGATTGATCTTGCTGTAGTTTTAGGCGGGGATGGAGCTACGTTAGGAGCAGCAAGATATCTCGCTAGATTAAGCGTGCCAATCTTGGCTATTAATGTTGGTGGACATCTAGGATTTTTGACGCACTCAATGGAGCAATGTGAAAACACAGGTGAAATTTGGGAACGGCTGTTATCCGATCGCTTTGCGATTGAGCGGCGCATGATGCTAGAGGCGAAGGTAATCACGGTTGAGGAAGGATTAGGTAGTAGGTTTGGGCAGCCCTGCGATCCTTTTTTATGCCTCAATGAGATGTGTGTCAAGCCCGCATCTCTAGATCGGATGGTTACTTCATCATTGGAGCTAGAGATTGATGGCGAAATAGTTGACCAGTATCATGGTGATGGTTTGATTGTCGCTACTCCCACAGGCTCCACTTCCTATACAGTCGCCGCCAATGGTCCAATCGTACATTCGGGGATGCTTGCGATCGCGATTACGCCCATTTGTCCTCTCAGTCTATCGAGTCGAGCGATCGTAATTCCACCCAAATTGACGGTTAGCATCTGGCCGCTTTCGATTGATGATGCGAGTCTAAAGTTGTGGACTGACGGAGTAATTGCCACGTCAATTTTCCCTGGGCAGAAAGTCGATATTAAGATGTCAGAGCATCAGTCACAATTTATTGTATTGAGCGAAGAATATTCTTATTATCAAGCTTTACGCCAAAAGTTGCTCTGGACGGGCGCGAGAGTAAAATATCCTAATCAATATCGACCTTAACTTACAGCGCTTTGCGCGCAAACCCAAACCAGTAAAATTTTTGAAAGGGTTGCTTCGCAACCCTTTCAAAAATTTTACTGGTTCGTTTGCTCGGAAATTGCTGTATAGCCTGTTGTGACTTGTATTAGGACAAATCAAAACCCAAAAGCGAGAGGCGGCGCTCCGCGCCGCCTCTCGCTTTTGGGCAGCTATACAGACTGTTGAGGCTTCGTATAGCCCAATAAAAAATTTAAAAGGCTTGCTTCGCGAGCCTTTTAAATTTTTTATTGGGTTTGTTAGTCACGAAAGGCTATGCGACCATTTTTCGGTAGGTTAAAAGCAAGAAAGGAAAATAGATAGAGAATATATAGGATTCCTGCTACGACACCCACAAACGCGAGAGTTTCAGGTGGTACGCCCTTGTGAATGCTGTTTCCTAAACTAAGAGCTGGTTCAAACCAGATCTTACAAACATCGCTTAGTTGCTCAATGTTTGTAAATGCACAATTGATAAATAAGAGGCGCAATAATCCACTCAGAACGCAATAAACTGTCACCGCCCAGCGCCAACCCAGATAAATCAAATTTAGAGTTTTCCGCGAAGCGCCAATGTCTTCATTAAGATCTTGCCAAAACCAGAGTGATAGAGCAATTAGAATCGCTGATAAGATGCCAGTTACGTAAAATATAGGCAGACTGCCAATACCCATATAGATAGTAATTAATGTCAAACTGGCAACACGCCAATATAAAAGTAGCGATCGCTTAACAGCTTTATTTTCGCTTCGCATTGCCCATGTCAACAAGCCCAATGGAATTAAAACGTTAAATAAAAACGCCAAACGATAGTCTAGCCATACAAGTTGACGAATAAGAGTTGCATCCATAAAGGCTGAGGGGGCTTTGTCTATATCTTTTAATTTTCTGTTATTGTACCGCGCCCTGTATCAAGTCAAAACCTGATCATTAGGCACAAAAATGTGCAAATTTTTATCGGTGAGTTGTGGCGCTTTGCGCCATAACTTTACTAAGTAGATAAAAACCAAAAACCAAAAACTAAAGAGCTGTAGCGCACGCTGCGCGTGCGCTACAGCTCTTTGGCTTTTGGTTTTTCTTTTGCGTACTTACTTACTGGGTTTTAGTAATATTGAAAGCCTAAACCTGATTTCTGCTAAATGTAGTCACTAAAACACATCCAAATTTTTTGTAGCCTATAATTCAGTTATGCCCCACTTAACAAAAGTCCATAATTGAATCACAATAGTAAGCCCGCCGAAATATTAAATTCCCATATAACAATAATTAATCCGATGGAAGTGAGCCGCGTGAATACAAGTCAGTCTAATCAGTTTGGTCAGTCTGGAACTGCAAATCTTGTCCAAGGTCCATCATGGCTAGTAGAAGAGCGTGATGCCTGTGGGGTGGGTTTTATCGCCGATAAATATGGTCGCGCCAGTCATAAAATTGTCAGCAATACCCTTAAAGCTTTGACTTGTATGGAACATCGCGGCGGCTGTAGTGCTGACCAAGATTCGGGAGATGGAGCAGGGATCATGACCGCGATTCCTTGGGATTTGCTGAAAAAAGATTTTCCTGAGATTGATTCTGAGCATACAGCGGTAGGGATGTTTTTCTTGCCACAGGATAGCGATCGCGTGGCTAAATTTAAAGAAATTACCGCGAAAATTGCCACCGAAGAGGGGCTGAATTTAATTGGTTGGCGAGTCGTACCTGTCAAGCCAGAGGTTTTGGGGATTCAGGCTAAGGAAAATCAACCCCACATTGAGCAGGCAGCATTCTTGGCGGATGCTGATCATCAGAATTTGGATCAGATTGAACGGGCGATTTACATCACACGGCGGCGGATTAAGTTAACGATCGAAAAGGACTATCCTCAGGGTGGCAGTGACTTTTATATTGTCTCGTTATCCAATGCCACGATTGTCTATAAAGGCATGGTGCGATCGGCGGTTCTTGATGCTTTTTACTTGGATTTGCAGAATCCTGAATATATATCCGCCTATGCGATCTATCATCGCCGCTTCAGCACCAATACTTTGCCGAAATGGCCGCTTGCTCAGCCGATGCGCTTCCTTGGGCATAATGGTGAAATTAATACCACGCAGGGAAATATCAATTGGTTTCTAGCTCGTCAAGGGGATTTGGCGCACCCAAATTGGGTTGATGCTAAGGGCGATCGCATTAAGGATTTGTTGCCAATTCTCAAGGTAAATGAAAGTGATTCAGCAACTTTAGATCACGTTTTTGAGTTACTGATCGAGACAGGGCACAGCCCTCTCGAAGCGATCATGATTTTGGTTCCTGAAGCTTATGAAAATCAACCTGATCTCAGCGATCGCCCTGAGATTGTTGACTTTTACGAATATTACAGTGGCTTGCAAGAAGCTTGGGATGGACCTGCACTGCTTGCCTTTAGCGATGGCAAGATCGTCGGCGCGGCGCTTGATCGCAATGGCTTACGCCCTGCCCGTTACATGATCACTAGTGATGGCATGGTAATCGTCAGCTCTGAGGCGGGGACTGTCGATATTCCTGATGCTGAAATCATCGAAAAAGGTCGCCTTGGTCCCGGACAAACGATCGCTGTTGATTTGCAAACCAACGAAATCCTCCACAATTGGGAAATCAAAGAACGGGTTGCCAAGGCGCATCCCTATGGTGAATGGATTAAGCAGCACCGTAAGAACTTAGAAACTAAGCCTTTCATTGACAGCGCATCCCTTGATGAGCAGAAAGTCCTCACTTTTCAAACTGCCTTTGGTTACACCCTCGAAGATGTGGAAATGGTGATTGAAGCGATGGCACAGGATGGTAAAGAGCCAATCTTCTGTATGGGCGATGATGCCCCTCTTGCTTTCCTGTCACAGCGTCCGCACCTTCTCTACGACTACTTCAAGCAGCGCTTTGCACAGGTAACTAATCCGCCGATTGATCCTCTGCGAGAAGGAACGGTGATGTCTCTCGCGATGTTCTTAGGTGAGAGAGCGAATTTATTATTGCCAACTCCCGAATCGGCTCAACAAATCAAAATCAGCAGCCCTGTCGTTAATGAATCAGAACTAACGGAGTTGCAGAACTTCGGTTTTGAGTCAACAACTTTGGAAATGCTTTTTCCCGTAGCTTCGGGAGCCGAGGGACTCAAGGCGGCGATCGCTAAAATTAGTGATGCGGCAGTGGCGGCGGTGCGTAATGGTTCTAAGTTGCTGATTCTTAGCGATCGCAATTTGAATGCGGAAAATGCCTATATTCCACCACTATTGGCAGTGGGCGCAGTTCACCATCGCCTTAGCGCCGAAGGTATTCGCATGAGAGCTTCGATTATTGTCGATACGGCGCAATGCTGGAGTACCCATCATTTCGCTTGCTTGATCGGCTATGGAGCTAGTGCAATCTGTCCTTACATGGCGCTAGAAACTACGCGCCAATGGTGGGGTAAAGCCAAGACTCAAACCCAGATGCAGAGCGGCAAGATTAAGGCGCTATCGATCACTCAAGTCCAAGACAGCTACCGTAAAGCTGTGGAAGGTGGCCTGTTAAAGATTCTCTCAAAAATGGGGATTTCGTTGCTGTCGAGCTATAGCGGCGCTCAGATTTTTGAAGCGATCGGTATTGGTGCAGAAGTGATTGAGACTTCTTTTAAGGGAACAGTTTCTCGCGTTGGTGGTGTCAATTATGCAGATATTGCTTCTGAACTCTTGAACTTCCATTCCCAAGCATTTCCTGAACTGCACGTCAAGAAGCTAGAGAACTACGGCTTTGTGCAGTATCGCCCCACGGGTGAATACCACATGAACAGTCCCGAAATGGCGAAGGCTCTGCATAAGGCAGTCGCTGGTGAAGGCTATGACTATTACGAAGTCTATCGTCAGCAATTGCAGAACCGCACGCCTACGGCATTGCGTGATTTGTTGGAATTTAAGAGCGATCGCCCTAGTATTTCCATCAATGAAGTGGAAGATGTTCTCGAAATCCTGAAACGCTTCTGTACGGGCGCGATGTCTCTTGGCGCTCTCAGTCGTGAAGCCCATGAAGTTTTAGCGATCGCTATGAATCGGGTCGGTGGTAAATCTAATTGCGGCGAAGGCGGCGAAGATCCTGTACGCTATCTGCCCATTAATGATGTTGATCAGAATGGCATCTCTGCCACCTTCCCACACCTTAAAGGCTTAAAAAATGGTGATACCGCCAACTCTGCGATTAAGCAGATTGCTTCAGGACGCTTTGGGGTTACACCTTCCTATCTTGTCAGCTCCAATCAATTGGAAATCAAGATGGCGCAAGGAGCAAAACCAGGAGAAGGCGGACAGTTGCCCGGTCCCAAGGTCAGTAGCTATATCGCCATGTTGCGTAACTCCAAACCGGGGGTATCGCTGATCTCGCCACCACCCCACCATGACATCTATTCCATCGAAGACCTTGCCCAACTGATTTATGATCTGCATCAAATCAATCCCACTGCCAAGGTATCGGTGAAACTGGTATCGGAAATCGGCATCGGCACGATCGCCGCAGGTGTGGCTAAAGCAAATGCAGACATCATTCAGATCTCTGGCTATGACGGCGGTACAGGTGCATCGCCCCTAAGTTCGATCAAGCACGCGGGTTCGCCTTGGGAGCTTGGCTTGGCGGAAGTGCATACGGTCTTGATGGGCAACAAACTACGCGATCGCGTATTGTTGCGGGTTGATGGCGGCTTCAAAACAGGTTGGGATGTGGCGATCGCTGCACTCCTCGGCGGTGAAGAGTTCGGCTTCGGCACAGCCGCGATGATTGCCGAAGGCTGCATCATGGCTCGCGTCTGCCATACCAACAAATGTCCTGTGGGCGTAACTTCCCAATTAGAACAGTTCCGTAAGCGCTTCCCCGGTACTCCTGAGAATGTGGTTAACTTCCTTTACTTTGTTGCCGAAGAAGTGCGCCAAATCCTCGCCAAGCTTGGTTACAAATCCCTCAAGGACATCATCGGACGCTCTGACCTCTTAGCCCAACGTCAAGACCTCAAACTTGCCAAACTCGATCTCAATCAAGTTAATCTCGATTGCCTGATCAAGTTGCCCGATACTAAGAGCGATCGCGCATGGTTAGAGCATTCACCAACTCCCCATAGTAACGGTGCTGTTCTTGATGATCAGATTTTGGCAGATGTCGAAGTGCAGAAAGCGATCGCTAATCAAACTGATTTGAGCAAAACTTACAAAATCGTCAATACCGATCGCTCAGTGTCAACTCGTGTATCTGGAGCGATCGCTAAGCAATATGGCAACTCTGGACTCGCCAGCAACCTCAATCTCGAATTTGTCGGCGCAGCAGGTCAAAGCTTTGGCGCATTTAATATCAATGGTCTAAATCTCACCGTTATCGGTGAAGCCAACGACTATGTGGGCAAGGGTATCAACGGTGGCAGGCTCAGCATCAAGCCTAGTGCCAATGTCACCTTCAACCCCGCCGACAACTCCATTGTTGGCAATACCTGTCTCTATGGCGCAACGGGCGGCTACCTATTCGTGCATGGACGGGCTGGCGAACGTTTTGGGGTGCGGAACTCTGGCGCTAAGGCAGTTGTGGAAGGCACAGGCGATCACTGTTGCGAATACATGACTGGCGGCGTAATCGTTGTCCTCGGAACTACAGGTCGTAACGTCGGCGCAGGCATGACGGGCGGTATTGCCTACTTCCTCGATATCGATGGCAAGTTCTCAGAACGACTCAGCCAAGAAGTTCTCAAAGTGCAAAAAGTTAGCGCTGCCGCAGGTGAATCTCAACTGAAGGAACTAGTTCAATCCAGCTATGACCATACTGGCAGTTCGCGAGCCAAGGAAGTTCTCGATAATTGGTCAACCTATCTACCGAAGTTCTGGCAAGTCGTGCCACCTTCGGAGCAGAATAGCCCCGAAGCCACCGATGTTGTAGCGATCGCGGCAGTGGTTTAGGCATCGCAAATCAAACGAGCCACCATAAAAGCTCTAAAGACATTGCAAAGCAATGTTTTTAGAGCTTTTATGGGTTGGAGCTTGAGCGCAAGTCACTGTAATATGCTGAAGACAGCTACCAACAACCAATAAGCATACTCATGTCAGAATTGACCGACCTGATCGCCTTTCAGCAACGACCAACTTGGGACGAGTATTTTATGTTGCTTACCAAGTTGGCGGCTATGCGATCAACCTGTTTAGCATTTCCTGTGGGTGCTGTCATCGTCAAAGATAAGCAGGTACTTGCCACTGGTTATAATGGCTCCCCCTCTGGATCGGTGCATTGCACCACTCAAGGCTATTGCTATCCTAATTTAATCAGTTGTGACGCTAGCAAAGAGTTTCCCTCAAGGGCTGTCCATGCCGAAGCCAATGCGATCGCGCAAGCTGCAAAGCATGGAATTTCTACCGATGGCGCAAGTATTTATGTAACTCTAGAGCCTTGTATTTCTTGTCTGAAGTTAGTTGTCTCCGCAGGTATCAGAGAGGTTTACTATGAGACAACTTTTAATAAGGGAAATAATGCGGCTTTATGTCAATCTTTTGTAGATGAAGGGCTAGTCAAATTAAAGCAAATTCAAGTTTCTTCTTCAGTTCTGCAAAGAGCAAATCTATTTCTCAATTCGCCAACATCAGAATTACGTTTATTCTCACAAAGCTAATAACAAAAAAAGCTGTAGTGCACGCGCAGCGTGCACTACAGCTTTTTTTGTGACGACAGCTTTAATCGGCGGCGCAACGCGCCGCCGATTAAAGCTTGATCAATTTACTGCTACTTGAAATGGAGCGACTCGCCATAGCTGTTCTAACTTTGCGGCGGGCATGGTCAAATAAAGAATATCACCTGCACTTAGGGAAGCTTCTAGCAAGTTCCAACCATGAATCGTTTGGCAGGAAGTTTCGATATAGAGGGGCACAAAATCAGCTTTGGTTGAGGCTTCACACACAGGCTTTCCGCAGAATGGATGATTGGGAGTGATCATCGTCGCGATCGCTACCCAAAGACTATCGGCGACAATGCCATTACCGAGAATGCGCCCACCCAATGCCGAGGATGCGAAAGCAGGGGCGGCAATTTCGGGCGGACTGAGTACTGCTTCAAAGTCAAATACTTCATGCGCCATGCTGGCGTAGTAGGGATCGTCATAGCGGACGATGACGCGACATTGTGGGGCAATTCCTTTAGCATTGAGGGCGATTTCGAGGTTGGAAGTGTCGTTGCTGGTAACGGCTAACAGACATTCGGCTTTGTCAAGGTTGGCAGCTTTGAGGGTAGTGGGCAGGCTGGCATCACCGTGGATGACAGGAATATTTTGCGATCGCACAGTATCAAGGAATCGATTGTTTAAATCACGCTCAATGACCAGCACTTCATAGCCGTAGCTAACTAATTGCAGTGCTGTCTGTACGCCAATACTGCCTAGTCCACAAATGACAATATGGTTACGCTGCGGGACTCGCGCCGCATCCCAAAAATTCCGCAACCGCGATCCTAAAATAAAATCATTCAAGATTGCATAAAAAATACCAATTACAGCCGTGCCAATCAGCATCATGATGATTGTAAATATTTTGATGCCGTCAGCCGAGCTTTCCACAACCATTTCATTCCCTCCAGCCCCCGTGATCATTCCCACCGCAAAATAGGCGGCATCAACGAGGGAAATATTGCGTTGAAAGCTGGTATAAACTACGGTTGCCGAAAAGATAGTTGCCATCAAAGCGATCGAGGTGAATAGAACTGAGCGCCCATGTTCTTTAAAATGACGCACTCCCAAGAATAGCTTTGATATTTTCTGAAAAATGGGACGTGATGCAGTTCTGACGCTAGGCTGTGTGCCAAGCAATAGGCGATCGCCGATCTGTAAAGTCCGACCACCTAACACCGCACTAACTAGATCCACTTTGCTTTCATCGCTAGGCAAGTAATAGATCAACATTCGGCGGCGATCTTCCCAAAAGTCACCAAGTGCCTTGCCCAGCCAAGGATGGCGTTCATCGATGAACTCTTCATGGATCGGCCATGTTTGATTAAAAAGCCGCAACTGCCCGATCGCTTTACTACCCATCGCGCTAAAAGCAAATACAGGAGCGGCTAAAGCTGCCACGCTCATCGTCAGATGATTGGGCAGGGTTAGGTCGAGGCGCACGCCTAAGCTGGAATTGAACAGGCGATTGATAATCCTGACATGGGGATTCAGTACCCTTGCTTGCATCAGGATTGTCAAGTTGCGAGTCTCATCGGCTCCTGCCAAAATCAAAGTCTGAGCATCGCGAATCCCTGCGGCGAGTAAAGTCTCGGCGGCAGCCAAGTCCCCAATAATAATCTCGGCATCGTCTTGATGAACGGGGCGATCATGGATGCCCACAACCAAACAGCCCTGCTGTTTCAAGAGGCTCAAAATCTTGTAACCCGTTCGATCTAGACCACAGACGATAATACGAGGCTTCATTGCTTACTACATGGCGACAGCGATCGCTACTCATGGACTATCGCAATCATTGTGAGCTATTGATGACATTGTGTCTGTAACTGATGACACGAAACCATAATCCTTAAATTGATGTATGGCTGTCGCCACATATATCAGGACAACATAAAACCCAAAAGAGGGTGGCGGCGCGAAGCGCCGCCACCCTCTTTTGGGTTTAAGACTACAGCCTGTTGAGGCTTTGAGTAGTACAGAAAGTTATGGAAAAGTGCCGCTTCGCGGCACTTTTCCATAACTTTCTGGGTTTTATCGCAGCGCAAGGCGCTGTATCAACAGATGCTGTTTACGGATTAACTTCTGTTTCAGTCCAGTTACCCTGTCCATCACGGTGATATAAGCAACGATTTTGCGGATCGCCGCGCAGTTCAAGGTGATCCACCTCGGTTGGTTCCAATAATAATAGGCAAAAATCTTGAAGGGGTAATGATGGATCGGGAGTTGCAACTTTAATATTTTCAGGCTCTCTCTCTTCTCTAGGATGCGGCCAGGCGAATTGGATTCTTGCAGAATCAGAAAGGGCTTGCCATAACTGTTGCCTCAGTTTTTGCAATTCTAAGCTGGGATTTTCGGCATCGATTAAAGTTAATTTTCCCATAATCCGAAACTGCGATCGCGTTTTCGTAAAGTACCAGCAAACCTCTGCCCAAGGATTATCGTGAATTTGCTCAAATTTTTGACTGCGGCGATCGGTAATCATTTGCAGACAGTCTTTAAGGCGATCGCCATCGTCTAGAAAACCCCGAAATACGACTGTGCGATTGTGAGGTCGCTGATCTAGCCCGATGGTTGCTAATTGGAAAAACCTTGCTTCGGGTTGATTGCGGTGTTTGTGTAAGCTTCGAGCTAGGTGCGATCGCCACATAATATCTAGAGTGCTTTGTGCTAATTTAAAATCCAGAGAGATTTGTAAAAATGCCGCTTAGTGGCACTTTTACAAATCTCTTTTGGTTGCTCTATTCTATGGCAAGAATTATGACTAATATGTGGATTGAGGGCGGTAGTTGTAGTGGCAAGACTACAAGAATCATCCAACATTTTTGTGATTGGACAGAACAAGATTTTGCCCATCAACTCAACCCACAGGCTGCTTCTCAAAAGGTTTTAGTTTTTACTGTTGATGCTCAGCAAAGGCGCGTTTTGAGCGATCGCCTGATGTTGGCAACTCATGGTAAATATCCCGCTACCGTGGTGACACCGCTCAGTTTTTTTCGTGATGAGGTCTGTCTTTTTTGGACATTACTAGTCAAAAAGCTTCAGTTAAAAGCACAGTTCCCTCTGCTTTTGCGAGTTGAGAATGAGCAGGAACTGGCTGAGCGGTGTTGGCGCGATCGCTTAGAGATGCAAACTTTGCAAATGGAAGGTGTGGGACGCGATCGCCTAATCCGCCGTCTATTAGATCTGTATCTACTGGCAGCCTATGGCGGCAGAAGTATTAATGAAATTCCCAAAATTTTAAACATAGGCATAGAAAGTATTAATGATAATGCTTCTAGCGAATCTAATGGCGAAATTTTAGGGCAATGGCAAGAAATCGGTGAAACTCTAGAAGAATGGCGTACATATTGCTGGGAGCGCGGCTTGCTGACCTATGGCATCATCGTTGACCTGTTTGTGCAGCACTTACTTCCCCATCCTCAATATCAGCGACAACTCAAACAGCGCTTTCGCTATGTAATTGTCGATCGCGCCGATGAGATGCCCGCGATCGCTTGTGACCTGTGTAAATTTCTATTGCAAAATGGAGCTAAAGGACTATTTACCTTTAATCCCGATGGCTCAGTACGCTTAGGATTGGGGGCTGATCCTGACTATTGGCAAGAACTCAAGTCTGAATGTGAAATTGAAACAGCTCCCAAAGCAAGTAATACATTAGGCTCTGATATTGCACCCTTAGTTCTGGAAATAGTCAGCGAACCTAGCATGAGGTTTATTGAACCATTTGCTAATATTTACGGAATTGAATCGATCTCGCGTTCTAAGTTATTTCGCAATGTTGCGGAAAATATCGCCGAGGCAATTGCCTCTAAAAACATCCAAGCTAATGAAGTCGCCATTATTGCGCCTGGGCTAGATAATATTGCCAACTATGCGATCGCGGAAATACTTCGCAAAAAGAATATTCAGGTCTATCCTCTCAATGATCAGCGTCCGCTATCGCATTCAGCGCAAGTGCGATCGCTGCTAACTTTGCTAGCTCTGGCTTATCCTAATTTAGGAAAATTAGTCAGTCGAGATCACATCGCGGAGATGTTAGTCGTGATGACCGATGCGATCGATCCAGTTCGAGCAGGGCTGCTCGCCGATCATTGTTTTGTGCCACATCCAGAGCATCCGCATCTACTCGCTGCCGAGACTTACAGTCAATGGAACCGCCTTGGATATGCGGCTACGCAATCCTACGAACAAATTCGTGAATGGATAGAAAAACAATCTTCCAGAGACAATCCTTTACTATTTATTGATCGGGCGATTCAAGCTTTCTTTCAGTCGCGCAAACTAGCCTATGAGTATACGGTTACGCTGAGAGAATTAATCGAAACTGCTCAATACTATTGGCAACTATGCTACCGCCTTGATCAGAAAGATCCGATTATTCTAGAAAGATTCATCCAACTAATCCGTCAAGGCACAGTTACCGCTAATCCTTACTATTCAATGCCTCCAGAAGATAGCGTTGTCCTTGCCACGATCTTTCAATATCGAATGGCCCGATTTACCCATCGTTGGCAATTTTGGCTAGATGCTAGCTCAGATCTATGGCTCCAAGGTGGTTCTGCTTCTCTATACGGCGCACCGCTATTTCTCAAGAACTGGAATGGAGAACTATGGACAACTGAGCAAGAAAATACTGCTAATTTGCAACGTTTACAGAGATTGATTGGCGATTTACTTGATCGTACAGGCGATCGGCTATATCTCTGTCACAGTGAACTTAGTACGAATGGACAACTTCAAAATGGAATATTACTTCCCCTAATTGAAGTAGCATCACCATCGGAAAGTATGGTTTCGACTTCGTTCAACTAAGCACAACCAAAAAAGCTGTGGCGCAAGCTGCGCGTGCGCCACAGCTTTTTGGGTTTTTATGCAGCGCTTTGCACTTAAACTCAAACCAAGATTTCTCTTGTGGTTCGTGACTTGGCATCAATGATATATTTGATTAGCCTCGATATGACGTAATGTATTTTTAACGTGTTCCTATGGGCTACGAGCCGCTACATCACAAATATCGACCCCAAATTTTTGCTGACTTGGTTGGACAAGAAGCGATCGCGCATACCTTATCGAACGCTTTAAACACTAAGCGAATTGCTCCAGCCTATCTATTTACAGGCGCACGAGGAACAGGTAAAACCTCTAGCGCCCGCATCATGGCAAAGTCCCTTAATTGCCTAAGTTCTGACAGTCCTACGCCTAACCCCTGTGGCAAATGCGAACTATGCCACAGCATCGCCAATGGCAATGCTCTCGACATTACAGAAATTGACGCAGCTAGTAATACGGGTGTCGATAATATCCGTGAGTTAATCGAACGCGCTCAATTTGCTCCAGCAAGAGCGCGATTCAAAGTTTATATTATTGACGAATGCTTGACAGGTAATGCCCTTGTTCAGACTGATGATGGCTTAATGCGTCTGGATGATCAAGCTCTGCTAAACAAACAGGTATTAAGTTATAACGAGTATTCTCAGCAGTGGGAATATAAAAAAGTTTTGCGCTGGCTAGAGCGCGGCATTAAACCAACTTTAATGATCAAAACTAGCAAACGCTCAATTCAATGCACGGGCAACCACTTAATTAGGACTACATCAGGATGGATCAAAGCAAGCAATATCAAAGCTGGGACGAATATTTTGTCACCTGTTCCTGTGGATGTGGAGAAAGATTGGATGTTCCTAACTTCTTACTTCAAAAAGGAAGAGGACTACAAAGCATCTTGTCTTATTGGAAGCGTCACCCCTACAAAAAAAGTCACGGCATCTGGACAAGGCGAACTGACAAATATGTTGCTGAGGCAAAAGAACTCTCAAAAGAAAAATTGGGACTCATTTATGGAACCTTGTTGGGAGATGCCTCTATCGGCTATCCCAATAAATATAGCCGATTCCCAAGACTTGCTTGGACGCACAGTGATAAACAGCAAGATTGGCTGGCATATAAAATCAGCAAGTTATCAGAGCTACGCCCCAATTTTCGGATTGCCAAGAACTCTGGATATGGCAACCAGTCCGCATCTAGCAGCACCATGTGCCATCCCCAACTCGTTGATGTTTTTGACATCGTTAAACCACAAGGAAGTATCAAAACCATATCAATGGAATGGCTTCAGCAAGTTACTCCCGAAGGTCTGGCTTGGTGGTATATGGATGATGGATCACTTTCGCTTAGTCCAGAAGGCAGTCCAACAATTCA
This sequence comes from Pseudanabaenales cyanobacterium, assembly GCA_038215315.1. Classification (GTDB taxonomy): domain Bacteria; phylum Cyanobacteriota; class Cyanobacteriia; order Pseudanabaenales; family Pseudanabaenaceae; genus Pseudanabaena. The sequence goes on along the minus strand of JBBQRB010000014.1, from coordinate 3,454 downwards.
TTTATCCACAGAAGGATACTCATTGGCAGAAAACCAAATTATTCAATCTTGGTTACAATCTCTTGGATATACGACCAAGACAAGCATCTACAAGCGACAAGATAAAATCTACAACTACATTTGTCTGGGATCTGAAACAAGTAGAAAGTGGTTATCTAAATTACAACAATATTGCATCCCATCAATGGCTTACAAGTTTGGAGAAGGTCGAATCTGTAACCCACGTTGGTGAAGAGAAAGTGTATGACATTGAGGTTGAGGATAACCATAACTTTGTGGCTAATGGATTGTTAGTACATAACTGTCATATGTTAAGTACGGCAGCTTTTAATGCTCTTTTAAAAACTCTAGAAGAGCCTCCTGATCGCGTTACTTTTATCCTTGCTACCACTGATCCACAGCGCGTTTTACCCACGATTATCTCTCGTTGTCAACGCTTCGATTTTCGGCGGATTCCCCTTGATGCAATGGTTAAGCATTTGGGAAAGATTGCGGCAAATGAGAGCATTAATATTCATCTAGAAGCCTTGACTCTGGTGGCGCAAATTGCCCAAGGGGGATTGCGTGATGCGGAATCTTTACTTGATCAATTGAGCTTGTTGGATGGAGAGATTACCGTTGAGGCAGTTTGGGATTTAGTTGGCTCGGTTCCAGAACAAGATTTACTATCGCTTATTGAAGCGATCGCGGCTGATCATTCTACGCAGCTAATTGAGTATGTGCGGAGGATCATGGATCGCGGACGTGAGCCTTTGATTGTGTTGCAAAATTTGGCGAACGTGTATCGGGATTTACTAATTGCGAAGACTGCTAGCGATCGCAGTGATCTTGTGGCGATGACCAGTTCTGGCTGGGAGCGATTGAGCCAACTTGCCCAATCACTGCCAATTTCAAATATCTTGTTAGGTCAGCAGCATTTGCGATCGGCTGAGTTACAAATTCGCAATTCCAATCAGCCTCGCCTATGGCTCGAAGTCACTCTGATGGGATTGCTCCCTTCCGCCCAAAGTGCCGCCCACTCTAATCAATCATCAACAGCGCCGCCATTCGTTCCTATTCGTAATTCAACTCCGCAGTTTACGCCACAAGTCTCACCACCGCCAAGAAGTAGTCCTGTCTCAGCAACTTCCACTCCCCAAATAGAAGCAGCTTTAGCGCAACCAGCGATCGCTCAAGTTACCAAGTCCGAGACGACCAAACTTGCTGAATCCAGACTTCCTGAAGTTGAGACTCCCCTGTCTTCAGGAGATGACGACTTTGAGGATATTGCCTCCGTGGGCTATGACCTTAATCAGTTATGGCAAAATATTTCATCAATGCTACCTTCGCCAACTAAGGCAGTATTTAACCAAATACAGGCGCATATTTTAACAATCGATAGTAGCAGTGTCAAAATCGGATTAGCGGGTAAGCGTGATGAGACAACCAGAAATATTGTGGTGCAGAAGCGTAGTGAAATAGAAGAGGCCTTTGCCAAGTCCCTACAGCGCCCGATGAAGGTAATGTTCACTTTTGTGTCAGCGCCGACTCAGAGCGCGTCAACAGCGCCAAGTCTACCAATGACACCTGCGATCGCGCCCCCTATTTCTGCACCAATTTCTCCTTCACGAACAGCACTACCTAATTCGCCTAGTCCAACTGTAACGTCTCCATCATCACCTCCATCATTGTCTCCGCCTGAGCTTCCCAAGCCAGTCGTGGTGGCTCAGCCCAAAGACTCGGCTCAGCCTAAAGGCTATGTGGGAATGTCAGAAGATGACATGGTAATTAGGAATATCGCTGAGTTGTTTAACGGACAGATTGTAGATCTTGATGAAGAGTCTCCCGATGAGGTTTCCACCTAAATCGCAAAGAAGGTTGCAGAGCAACCTTCTTTGCGATTTAGGTGGTCGTCAGTCAAAACCCAAAAGAGGGTGGCGGCGCGAAGCGCCTGTGATTGAGGGCGTACTGCAAGGCGAAGCAATTGAGTTAAAACCCAAAAGAGAGAGGCGGCGCTTCGCGCCGCTTCTCTCTTTTGGGTTTTAACTGGCAACGGCTATATCATTGAGATTAGGTAATGTTTTGTTTTATAGCAAAGCTAGAGTTAGGTAGTACAAGAAGTAATTTGCGGCGCGAAGCGCCGCAAATTACTTCTTCGGTTTTGGTTAAGTGCGTGCGAAGGGTAAGCATAAATGACAGATATTTTAATAATTGGTGGTGGTGTAATTGGCTTAGCATCCGCGATCGCCCTTTCGCAAAAGGGCGCAAATGTCACAATTGTCGAACGTGGTACTTGTGGTAAGGGTGCGACATGGGCAGCCGCAGGAATGCTAGCTCCAGAAGCGGAAAGACTGGAGGGTTCTCTATTAAAATTTGGTATGCGTAGCCGTGAAATGTATCCGCAATGGATCGCTAATTTAATGCGCTTGTCTGGACAAGATTGTGGTTATTGGTGTTGTGGGATTATTGCTCCAGTTTTAACAGAACGCGATCGCCTAGCTCAATCACAACATCCCAAATATATCGATAAATCTCAGTCTCACCAACGTCAATCGGGATTAGGAGATTCTATTTTAGGTGCGCTTTGGCTGCCTGAAGATGGTCAAGTTAATAACCGCAAGCTTGCCCAAGCGCTAATTACGGCGGCGCGATCGCTATCGATAAAGATTCTTGAAGGAGTGACTGTCTATGCGATTGCCCGCGATCGCGATCGCGTCACACATCTGGAAACTAGTGCAGGTAAGTTGCAGAGCGATCGCTATGTACTGGCGACAGGGGCATGGACGCGATCGCTCATGCCGTTGCCTATAAATCCAATCAAGGGTCAGATGCTATCTGTCTTTGATCGCGATCGCAAGTTACAGAGAGTAATTTATGCTTCCAACTGCTACATTGTCCCGCGCCAAGACGGCACAATTGTGATCGGTGCAACCGTTGAAGATCGCGGTTTTGCTGAAGGAAATACGGCGGCTGGCATTGCTCAATTGTTGAATAGCGCCATATCTGTTTATCCTGCGATCGCGGATATGCCAATTACTGAAACATGGTGGGGCTTCCGTCCTCATGCACCCAATGAGATTCCTATTTTGGGAACTAGCGATTATGAAAATCTAATTTTGGCAACGGGACATTATCGCAATGGCATCTTGTTTGCACCGATTACCGCCAAATGGCTTACTGACTTCATCATTGATGGCATCGCCGATTCTATCCTGAGTCCATGACCATATTAAGCTTTCGCTTCTATATGCAAGACAAATCAAAACCCAAAAGAGGGTGGCGGCGCGGAGCGCCGCCACCCGCGTTTGGGTTTTATGTCCTAATAATACTGGCGATATATATAAATTTTATAAAATATTTTTATATACCTCCTTTTTTAATATTAAAAAAAACCAAAAAGCGGGTGGCGCCGCCCGGCGCCGCCACCCTCTTTTGGGTTTTGATTTGTCTTGCATATAGAAGCGAAAGCTTAATA
>JBBQRB010000013.1:0-25513 GCA_038215315.1 Pseudanabaenales cyanobacterium | reverse complement strand
GCATTATTTATATATTTAACTTTTTAGCAATATAATTATATAAATATTTGTAAATGCCAAAACATGTCTCGATATAGCGCTTGCCAGTGTTGTTCGGGCATAAAACCCAACCTTGAGTTGCGGCGCTGCGCGCCGCATCTCTCTTTTGGGTTTTACAAGTGGTGACAGGTACAAAAGCCTTATTTTGCAACACTTTTTGCAACACTTTTAGTAGTGCTTTGGAGATCTGAGCGGTAGATATCGCTACCTTGGATTACTGTGTGGGCTTGCCAATCTCTATCTGTATCGGGGTAGTCCTCCCGAAAATGTGCGCCTCGGCTTTCATCCCTGAATAAAGCAGATTTAACTAATAAATAGGCAAAATCAGTTAAATTGCGAGTCTCTATCCAAACACGGGTTTGGCTTTGTAAGCCAGCTAGTTCTATCTGTAGTATTTGAATAGTGGCGATCGCTTCTTCTAGATTTTTGGTGCTGCGGCAGATCCCCGCCGATCGCCACGTGAGTTCACGCAATTCTTCGCGGATATCGACAATTCGTGATTGTGATGCAGCGTTACTATTGAAATTACCAATGGCTTCGGCAACTTTATTTCTTTGGCTCAGACTACTAGTTGACTCTTGGTTGTCAAGATCACTCAGCAATTGCTGCGATACTCGTTCAGCTAGTCTCACACCAAAGACAAAACATTCTAGTAGGGAGTTACTCGCTAGACGGTTCGCACCATGAACCCCTGTACTAGAGCTTTCGCCAACAGCATAGAGTCCAGCAATGGAGCTAGCGCCCCAAGTGTCGGTAATGATCCCGCCCATGCAGTAATGGGCGGCAGGTGTAACGGGGATCGGTTGTGAAAACAGATCAATATTCCACTTTTGACAGAGCTTGATGATATTCGGAAAACGGTAGGCAATGCGATCGCGATCAATTGGTGACAAATCTAAAAATACGGTTGGCTCACCAGTATTAAGTAAGTGCTGAAATACAGCGCGACTAACTACGTCTCGCGGTGCAAGCTCACCCTGCGGATGGTAGTTAAAACAAAAGCGATCGCCTTGACCATCAATTAAATATGCCCCCTCACCACGCACTGCTTCGCTAATCAAAAATCTGGGAGCGCCCTCAATGGCTAAAGCCGTTGGGTGAAACTGGACGAATTCGAGATCACGCACCTTAGCCCCAGCCCGCCAAGCGATCGCCACACCATCACCAGTGCTAGCGAGGGGATTTGTATTTTGAGAAAATACTTGCGATCCTCCGCCCGTTGCCAATACGCTCACAGGAGCATGAAGCTCAATTAATGTGGGGATATCTTGATTGAGATCAAGACAAGTCACGCCCACACAGCGATCGCCCTGTAAGGTTGCCTCTAATATCGCATCCAAAACTAAGAAGCCCTCAAAGACTTCAATGCAAGTCTGTTCGATAACTTTTTTGGCTAAAGTGGTGACTAACTCATGTCCAGTGGCATCAGCAGCATGGAGTACTCGCTTGCGAGAGTGAGCCGCCTCTAGGGTGAGTGCTAAAGAATTATTTTGTAATCGATCAAAGTCAACTCCAAACTCCAACAACTTTTTGATCTGCGGTTCAGCTTTAGATACCAATACTTCAACAGCTTCTTCTTCACAAAGACCTACGCCTGCCTGTAAAGTGTCCGCAATATGCAAGGCAAATGAATCATTTTTGTCAATTACGGCGGCGATCCCGCCCTGCGCCCAGTCACTAGCCGAAATTGTCAAATTATCTTTGGTGACTAGGGCGATTTTCCAGTCACGACTTTTTGACTTATTGAGATACTCACAGAGAGAGAGAGCCGTGTATAAACCAGCCGCACCTCCTCCGACTACAAGCGCATCAAATTTTTTAATCTCTCTCGGCATCTCTTCTCTAATATCCACTTGCGATCGCCATTGTGCTTTAGCTTTTTACATTAACAAAATTTTGTGAAATGTTTTCTGCTCTCATCAAGTAGGTAGGCAACTAAAACTCAAAAAACAAAAAGCTGTAGCGCGCGCACAGCGTGCATTACAGCTTTTTGTTTTTTGGGGTTTAACTACTTATAGTCGGTAGTTAGCATTGTTGATTCGCTCACGCCCCATCGACTCATCAGGCTTCTTGAGGGTGAACTTATCAGCATTAGCTTTGATTAGTTCTTTTTGCGAGTCGTTTAGACCATCAATATCTAAAACATCGTCCAAAGATTTATAGGGAGCGTTATCAATAATGATCCTTCCTAAAGTGGGATACATTCCGCGTACTTGTCTAAAAGTGTTGATATTCGAGTTATTTAGATCAATCTTACTAAGATCTTGTGTGTAGAAACTGGTGTCAGGCAATTCTTCGGCAAATGCAGCGTTATTACCGAAAGAACCTAAAAAGCCAGTTGTCCAAATTGACGCGATCGCCACTAATAAAACAGAAAAGCGTATAAGTGCTTTCATGCCGAAATCTCTCAATTTAAAAAATAATTTATTCATTTTTGAGATTAGCAGAAAATTGGAAACCCCAAGCCATAGGTTCGGCAAAACCGAGATATGTAAATTATTGTCTCTAATTATTTAATTGTCGTTACAAAACTTTACGGATTATTTCAGGAAGCAAAAACTGTCTAATCGCTGATGACATAGTGATCCCCGCTATCTTTTGAAGACTTAAGGCAATGGACTAGGTTTAAGTAACTATAAGCAACTGAGATGTCTGCAAGGGAGCGTAGTTACAATGGTTTTCAAGAAATGGGTGGGTAGTTACAACGGTTACTTTTGATTATGTTAAGTCTCGAAAACTTTCCTTGGCTCACGTTTATCATCGCCTTTCCTATTGTGATGGCTTTTACCGTTGCTTTTGTCCCAGATAAAGGCGACGGCAAAACGATCCGTTGGTATGCGCTAGTAGTTGGACTGATCGACTTCGCGGCGATCGCCTATGCTTTTTGTACCCATTACGACTACAGCAACCCTGGGCTACAACTGGTAGAAAAGTATGAATGGGTTCCACAACTAGGACTAAATTGGTCAGTGGGCGTTGATGGACTCTCTATGCCCTTGGTTTTGCTGACTGGATTTATCACCACATTAGCAACCTTGGCAGCTTGGCCTGTTACCTTAAAGCCGCGATTGTTTTACTTCTTACTACTGTCGATGTATGGCGCACAGATTGCCGTATTCGCAGTTCAGGATATGTTGCTGTTTTTCCTAACTTGGGAATTAGAACTAATTCCTGTTTACTTGTTGCTGTCGATATGGGGCGGATACAAGCGTCTATATGCGGCAACCAAGTTTATTTTGTATACCGCGATCGGATCGCTGTTTATCCTTGTTGCTGGTTTGGCGATGGCTTTTTATGGCGATACGATCACCTTTGATATGCAGGCTCTCGCCAATAAAGACTATCCCCTCACCTTTCAGTTACTAGCCTACGGTGCATTCTTGATTTCCTACGGAGTCAAACTGCCAATCTTCCCCTTACATACTTGGCTGCCCGATGCTCATGGAGAAGCTACCGCACCAGTGCATATGCTCCTTGCAGGGATTTTGTTAAAAATGGGTGGCTATGCATTGATGCGTATGAATGCAGGAATGCTGCCTGAAGCCCATGCTTACTTTGCGCCGATCTTGGTGATTTTGGGGATCGTAAATATTATTTACGCCGCCCTCACATCCTTTGCTCAGCGCAGCCTCAAACGTAAAATCGCCTACTCTTCAATCTCCCACATGGGTTTTGTATTGATTGGTTTAGCTTCTTTTACTGATCTTGGAACTAGTGGCGCAATGTTGCAAATGATTTCCCACGGGCTGATTGGCGCAAGCTTATTCTTCCTTGTGGGCGCAACCTACGATCGCACGCACACCCTGATTCTTGATGAAATGGGCGGGATCGGTCAAAAGATGCCCAAAATCTTTGCGATGTTCACGACTTGCTCCCTTGCATCCCTAGCATTACCGGGAATGAGTGGATTTGTGGCTGAGGTGATGATTTTTGTCGGCTTCGCGACTAGCGATGCCTATAGCGGCACATTCAAGATAACTGCTCTATTACTGATGGCAGTGGGTGTAATTTTAACTCCCATCTATCTGCTCTCAATGTTGAGAGAAATCTTTTATGGCGAAGAGAATAAAACCTTAACTTCCCACGAAGAATTAATTGATGCTGAGCCGCGCGAAGTATTTATCATTGCTTGCCTGTTAGTTCCGATCATCGGCATTGGTTTCTATCCTAAAGTAGTTACCCAAATCTATGACTCAACCACAACTAAGTTGGCAGGCACTCTGCGAGATGCAGTTCCTGTCCTAGCCGAAAAGCGTGATAATAAGCGCCTAGCAAGCTTGCAAGCTCAGCTCGCGCCAAGTTTGGTTAAGTAGCTTTAGTTTAAAGGCAACAAAAAAGCGGTGCAATGCACCGCTTTTTTATGCGCACCCCAAGAAACGATTTGCGGCACTTCGCGCCGCAAATTGTTTAAAAAACCAAAAGATGGTGGCTGCGCTCCTCGCCGCCACCATCTTTTGGTTTTTTAAAGCACAAAGCATTATATGTTCAAAAAGCTCTAGACGATTATTGAAATTGAGAGCTAGATTATCTAGTGGTGCTAGAGTTGAGATGGGTGGCAATTTATGTCGCCTTGAGGTTGGCGCAAAGATTTACGGTTTATTAGGATTTAGAGAGATGTTGCAAGAGATTCAATTACCCGTTGTTGCGGATACAAAGAAATGGACTATTCAAGATAGTGAAACGCTTTATCGCATTGAGGGGTGGGGACAGCCATACTTTAGTATCAACGAAGCAGGTCACGTCACCGTATCCCCCAAGGGCGATCGCGGCGGTTGTATTGATCTTTTTGATTTGGTGAATGATCTTAAGCAGAGGGGATTACGGCTGCCAATTTTGGTGAGATTTTCAGATATCCTCGCCGATCGCATTGAGCGCCTTAATGCGACCTTTGCCAAAGCGATCGCCCGCTATAACTACAATGGCACTTATCGCGGCGTATTTCCTGTCAAAGTCAACCAACAACGTCAGCTAGTTGAAGAAATTGCTAAATTTGGTCAACCGTTTCAGTTTGGACTCGAAGCAGGATCTAAGCCTGAGCTTTTGATTGCCCTATCGACCTTACGCACCCCAGGAGCTTTACTGATCTGCAACGGATACAAAGACGCAGAATATATTGAGACAGCCATTCTTGCTCGCAAGCTGGGACAAAATACGATCATTGTCATTGAGCAGTTGGAAGAAGTGGAAATGATCATCCGCGCTTCTACTAAATTAGGCATCGCTCCTATTGTTGGTGTGAGAGCTAAACTCAATGCCAAAGGCGTTGGACATTGGGAAGACTCCACAGGCGATCGCGCCAAATTTGGGCTGAGTATGTGGGAGATTCTCGAAGCTGTAGAACAGCTAGAGGCGGCGAATATGCTTGACTCTCTCAAGCTTCTCCACTTTCATATTGGTTCTCAAATCAGTAATATCAGCACAATTAAAGATGCTCTAAGAGAAGCAGGACAGGTCTATGTCCAGCTTGCTTCACTGGGCGCACCTATGGGGCATTTAGATGTTGGTGGTGGTTTGGGTGTGGACTATGACGGCTCAAAAACTAATTTCTATGCCTCAAAAAACTACAGTATGCAAAATTACGCATATGACATTGTGGCAGCAGTTAAAGATGCTTGTGCAAGTAAAAGCGTTCCTGTGCCGACACTTACCAGTGAGAGCGGTCGGGCGATCGCATCCCATCAGTCGGTGCTAGTTTTTGATGTAATGGGAATTAGTGGCATTCCTAACCGAGCAATTCCCCCATTGAAAGAAGATGAGCATATTATTGTGCGGAATCTTTTTGAATCTCTGGAAAACATTAATGAAAATAACTATCAAGAGATTTATCATGATGCGGTGCAGTTTAGCCAAGAAGCGATCAGCTTATTTTCCTTTGGCTATTTGACGCTCAAAGAAAGAGCCAGAGTGGAGTGCTTGTTTTGGGAATGTTGCGATCGCATTCTCAAAGTCACCCGCAAGATGAACTATGTTCCAGATGATTTGGAAGACTTGGAGAAGTCGATGGCGCTCACCTATTACTGCAATTTCTCCGTATTTCAGTCAGCTCCTGACAGTTGGGCAATCGACCAGCTTTTCCCGATCATGCCCATCCACCGCCTTAATGAAGAACCAAGCTGTCGCGGCACGATCGCCGACCTTACCTGTGATAGCGATGGCAAGATTGATCGATTTATTGATCTTCGCGATGTGAAATCAGTTCTAGAAATGCATCCCTTTATTGCCGAAGAGCCTTATTATTTAGCATTATTTCTTGGTGGCGCTTATCAAGAGATTCTAGGAGATTTGCACAATTTGTTTGGTGATACCGATGCCGTTCACATCCATACAACACCAACAGGATACAAGGTGGAACATGTGATCAAGGGTGACTCAATGACTGAAGTGTTAGCCTATGTGCAGTACAACCGTGACTCAATGCTAGAAAATATTCGTCAAGAGACAGAACGCGCTCTTGACGAGAAGCAAATTACCCTTGATGAAGCGAGATTGTTCTTGCAAAAGTATGAGCATTGCTTAAATGGCTATACTTACCTTAGTTAGTTTTTAACAGCGCGCGGCTAAGTCACGCATTGTTAAAAAAACAAGACAAGTTATAAAAACGTTGCGAAGCAGCGTTTTTATGACTTGTCTTAGTTTTTTTGAGTGCAAAACACTGTAATTATTTTAGTCATCAAAAGTGCTGTACCAATCAATGAAATCGCCTGCTATTGTCGTCTTGGGAGAAAAAAGTATTGCGATCGCCCGTCAAATTCAAGCCGTAATCCCCAATTCTCAAGTTTATGGATTAGCTTCTCGCACCCAAACTGCGGATTACGAATATGACAAGTTTAGCGAACAAGTAAGTAAACTTTTTACCGACGGGCATCCGATCATTAGTATTTGTGCCGCAGGTATTATTATCCGTTCCCTCGCTCCTTTACTCTCGGACAAACGCGCCGAACCACCTGTAATTGCGATCGCAGAAGATGGCAGTGCGATCGTGCCTCTGCTGGGTGGGCTAAATGGAGCTAATGACTTGGCAAGGGCGATCGCCAATATTTTCAAAATTAAACCGGCGATTACGACTACGGGTGAGATTAGATTCCAAACTTCGCTATTAAATCCACCTGCTGGATATCGATTGTTAAATAACGATCAGCAAGCCAAGATATTTTTAGCCGATTTATTGGCAGGTGCATCGGTAAAGTTAATTGGTGAATTGAGTGATGGCGCTAACTGGCTCACTACAGGTAATCTGCCATTTAATGAACATGCAGATCACCAGATCGAAGTTATTCCCAATTTAGAAGTTAATCAAGAAAGATCAGAGGCGATCACTTCTAATCTCTCTTCAAAATATTTGGTATATCAAACTGTTCCCATTGAAAGTTTGGGAACTAAGGGGAAACTATCGATTATCGGTACTGGTCCGGGGGCGGCGAAGTGGATTTCCCCTGAAGTTAAGGCTATTCTTGAAAACGCGACAGATTTTGTGGGTTACAAAACCTATGTGAATCTAGTTAAAGAATACACAAAGGGTAAAACTGTCCATGCTTCTGATAATCGGGTGGAGCTAGATCGCGCTCGCCATGCGCTCCAACTAGCCGATGGAGGTAAGTCTGTGGCGATCGTTTCATCCGGTGACGCGGGTATCTATGGTATGGCGGCGGCGGTCTTTGAAGTAATCGATCAGGATGCGCCACTATGGAATCATGTTGACATTCATGTTGCCGCAGGAATATCGGCAGTGCAAGCTGCGGCTGCCGCAATCGGCGCTCCCATTGGTCACGACTTCTGTTTGATTTCCCTTTCAGATATTCTCAAATCTTGGGACATAATCGAGCAGAGACTATCGGGGGCAGCACAGGCAGATTTTGTAATTGCCATTTACAATCCTATTTCGAGCCAACGGAAGTGGCAACTTAATCAGGCTAAGGAGATTGTATTGAAATGGCGATCGCCTGACACTCCCGTCATCTTGGGACATAAAATGGGACGCAAGGGCGAAAATGTAAGGGTGATTACTCTTGGTGAGCTAGTTCCAGAACTTGCGGATATGCAGACTGTAATTATCATTGGATCTAGTAAAACCAAAACTATTAAAATGAGCGATCGCCTTAAGGTATATACTCCTCGCACCTATGTTAAGTAGCAAAAAGCTGTGGCGCACGCGCAGCGTGCGCCACAGCTTTTTGGGGATTATATCTCAGCGATAGTAAGTCAACGTTCCATTATTAGCATCGATTTCGGCAACACAACCTACTGGCAAAGGTGCGTTTTCACCATCATGTCCAAAGGGTAAGCCAGTCACTATAGGAATCTGCAAATCAGCAAGGCGATCGCGCCACACCTCTTCCATCGTAAAACTAGGCGCTGACACTTCTGCTTGACTAAATCTGCCGATCGCTACACCTTTAAGTTTTGACAAAAGCCCCGACCAGCGCCAATGGGTTAACATTCGATCAACTCGATAGGGCGCTTCCGATACATCTTCGATCGCTAAGATTACATTGTCCAGATCGAGACAGAGCGCTGTACCAATCATATTAGTGGCAAGGGTCAAATTGGCTGGCAAAAGGATTCCTGATGATTTGCCATTACTCCAGCCCAATCCTGATAACTCAATCTGATTAACCTTCCCTTCTAACCAATCAAATAATTGCCGTTGCGATCGCTCAGGCTCATTGCCCAAAGTAGTGATTACAGGCGCGTGCAGTCCGCCAATTCCTTTATGTTTTGCCAATCCCCAAAGCAGAGCCGTAATGTCTGAAAATCCAATCAACCACTTAGGGCGATCGCTAAGTAATTGCCAGTCTAGTTTTTCTAATAGACGCATGGAGCCATAACCACCCCTCGCACAGGCGATCGCTACACAGTCAGGATCATTCCAAGCTGTTATAAATTGCTGGCATCGCTGCTCATCACTTCCCGCCAGATATCCCCAAGGCTGACTAAGATCTTCTGGTATGGTTATGACATATCCGCGATCGCGCCAAATTTTCAATCCATTCTCAAAGCGTTCCCACTCTCTCAAAGCACCACTAGGGGCGATTATTCGTACCTTTTGCGAAGGTGAAATGATTGGTGGCGACTTCAGCTTTTCCATATCTTCGATGTTTTATTATTTCTTACAGCGCTTTGCGCTTTTAACCCAGAACCTGCAAAGCTGTAGCGCACGCTGCGCCTGCGCTACAGCTTTGCGGGTTCTGGGCTGTATTTATCGTGGTCTTCCCAAGGTTGTAATGTAAAGCACTGCTTCGTCACTGGGAATACCGAGAACTTCATTAACCAGATTATCAAAAAATCCTGCAATTCCACTCACACCCACACCCAAGGCGATCGCAGCAAGATTGAGTCGTTGTCCTAAATGACCAGAATCCATATGTAAATAACGATAGACGCGATCGCCGTATATCTCTACAGCTTTTTTAAGATCAGCAGTATGGAAAACTACGGCTCCAGCATCTCGTCCTAGTTCTTGACCTAAGCAGAGATAATGTAGTTCATCGCGAAAGTTCTTAAATCGAATCTGACGTAACTCCTGTGATTTGGGCGCGTAATAATAACATCCTTCTTCGAGACTTTCAACACCAGTCACCACCACAAAAGTCTCAATTAAGCTTAAATCAAAATATTCAGGACTGCCATCTAATCCCTGATCTGTATAGTTTTGTGGTTGATAGGTAAAATCTAAAATCGCCTTTAGCTCAGCCAATTCGATTTTGCCGCCAGTATACTCACGGGTTGATCGCCTTTGCAGAATTGTATTTTCCAGAAACTCCAAGTTATCACCCCAGTTCATACTTGAGGTGCGAGTACTGACCTTTGTGCAAAAAGGAAAGTCATATTTATCTAGACTTTTTTCCTGTGGCTCTGTCTCTTGTTCTGCCGTTAGCCTATTCTCTGGCTTGTCAACAATCTGAGTTACCTCATGGAGGTAGCCCAATAGCTGACCATCAGGAAGTTTTGGATAGTTGTTAGTGATAGTTGATGGTAGGGCGGTCATCATTCCCTTATACAAATCTGCCGATCGCTGCACAGGTACTCTCGTCTCTTGACCTCTACCGATATACTCTTCATCTTGCAGATCCAGAATCGGGACGATCGCGATCGCGCTTTCCACTTGGTTGTCTAAAAACAGAAGATCATTAATCGCTGCATCGGTAAAGCCACCAATTAAAGAAGATTGATAACCTTCAATCGCACTGGCAATGGCAATATTGCCGAGTAAGTGTCCCGTATCTAGAAATATGCGGCGATAGGCGCGATCTTGATAACGCCAAAATGATCGATAAAAGACCGAAGTAATCGCGATCGCCATGCGCGTATTTTGTAATGCAGGATGACCAAAACAAGACTTTTGCAGTTCATTCCATACATTATTGTCTTGCCAAAAATGAATCAAACTATGATCGCGAACTTGGTAGTTATAGATTCCCGCCGACAAGAGCGGAGTTCCTGCCGAAATAATATAAACCTCTGCTGGATATAATCCACCCGCCGATGGTGCAGCTCTCAAATAGAAAGATTCGCCAGAAACAGTCGGTACTCTCGCGGTTAGACCATAGCTGCAAAATAATAATCTTGATAGTCGCCGCCAACGACTTGCTAGTAAGCCATCACGATCAGATTGAATCTCTTCGGTCAAGTAAGGCTTTAGATCGTAAACCGTACCAATTTTGTAATCTTTGTAAGGTGAAGGTTGGGTACTCCAATCCAATCCTTGACTTTTGCTAGCCAGTGTCGCAGGTTCGTACTTGGTACGCTCATGATAATGTTCTGCAAAAGAGGATCTGATTTCTGACATAGCTTTACGATTAGATTGATTCTATGAATACCATTTGCAAGCTAACCATTTGCAAGCAATGTACTCAATAAATATAGCGCACAATAGACTTTTAGAGTTTTGAAAGACTGGCAAAGCCAGCCTCTCAAAACTCTATTGAATCTTATCAATACTCAGCGATCGCAACAGACTCGCCTGTGCATCTCTGGTTGAGATATTATCAAAATATTCAGGGGTAAGATATCTCTCATAAAGAGATTCTTGAAGTAAGTGACTCTTAAAAAAAGCGACGCTCAATAACTTCAGATAGTTTTGTGAAGCGATGGGATTAGATCCCGCTAACACTCTGCTCACTTCAGGAGTAAGGCGATCGCTAGATGTTATCGCTGTTACAGCCGTATGCCCTGCTCTATTCAATAGAACTAAATAACGATTCTTATTAGTCAGCCATGTAAATGGAATGATTTGTTCAGAGGCTACAGGCGCAAAGGTGTCGTCAGAACTGCCCATAATTGCCACTGGAACAGTGATCTTGCTCAGAGATGCTTTACCCAAGACGTAACTGGTCACAGGATTAACGGCGATCGCGGATTTGATGCGTGGGTCGCCTAGCTTATAAGTTTGATTTGGCAGTCCGAGAGCTACACATTGCAATAGTAAAGAAGGATTCCATTCATTTTTAGCTTTGCAGACCTTAGCCAAATCCTCAAACTGAATTTGGGCATCACTAACTAGAGCTAAAGCTGCATAACCACCAAAAGAATGCCCAACTATACCGACATTATTCCAATCGATTTTCTGAACACCTGTATTATTTACTGAAGGTAATTTCTCCACGTAATTAAGAACTGCGGTAATATCTTGAGGACGCTCCACAAAACTCTGAGGAGGCGCAATTTCACTAGCTAGTCCAACTATCAGTTTATCTAGTTGGTCAATACTACTATTTGGGGAAACCGCCAAAACCACTGCAAATCCGTAGGAAGCGAGATGCTCAGCGAGGTAGAGCAGAGGCTCACGCGCTGAAATCAGTCCTGGATAAACAACGATCGCAGGAATCGATTTTGCCCTCAAATTGGCACTATTTGGTTGGGGAACAAATAAGTAAAATGGAATTTCATATTTACCGTCCAATGCAGGAGCGTTGAAACTATAGCGTTCCCATTTGCTCTTGCCTTTCATCCGCAAATCTGCTAGCTGTAGAGTCGCAGCGTTTTGAGTATTGGCGATCGCTTGCCGATTAGCTTCTTCATTGACCAGAGCTACTATCTTTTGCGTATTTTGAATTAAGTCGCCTAGTTCACTAACTGTTCGCAAGCCTGATTGAATATCAAAATAGATGTCAGATGTCGGAAATTTGCGTAGAAAGTTTAGAAGAGTAAGCCCATTTTGCTTGTCGGCTGTGGCTAAAACTGCGGCGGCTCGAATTGCCCGATTACCCGACAAATTTGGACCAGTATTGATAAACTCTCCTAAGATGTCAAGTGTTCTTTCCCCTTGAGATGTATACAGAAATCTCGAAAGTAAAGTTATAGGAATGTCCACTCTTTCTTTCAGAATTCGCCGAAAGTTTTCTAGATCTGAAGCAGAAATATAGCGTGATGCCGTATCTAAAGCTCCGCGTAATTCTCCAGTTTTCGAGAATATTTCTAAGTCATCAACTGATATAAAGACTTCAAAAACACTAAATCGGAAATTAACAGTTTCAGCCGCTTCACTGGGCTTAGCTATGCTCCCCCCAGCGATCGCGCCTAACAAAATCATCAAAGTCGCAGGTCTATGTACTAAATGGTAAAAAATACTAGCGATTAAGTCTTTTAGATATTTCATATTTAAGTTGACTTATGCAATGTTTAATGCGTTGACGCTAGCACGGAACCACTATGGTCATAGATTAAGAAAAGAACTGGATTCTTATGGCGGAATCTGCTGCGCTATAAGAATCCAGTTTCCTTACAACGCTTTGCTAGCAATGTCTTTGCGGTAATACATATTGTCATAAGCAATAAACTCGATCGCGCTGTAGACATTTGCGATCGCATGATGAATACCATCGCCAAGAGCAGTCACACCAAGGACTCGACCACCATTAGTGACCAACGCATTATTCTTAAGCTTCGTACCCGATTGAAAGACAAAAGCTCCTAAGTCTTCAGATTTGCCAATACCTGTAACAAAATGTCCTGTTTCCACTTTGTCAGGATAGCCGCCTGCTGCTAGTACAACACATACTGACGCTTGATTTTTCCATTGGATTTCTGGAAACTGATCAAGTTTCCCTTCCACACAAGCCATTAACAATTCATCCAGATTTGTGTCTAGCAATGGTAAGACTGCCTGAGTCTCAGGGTCGCCCAGTCTACAGTTAAACTCTACAACTTTAGGTTCACCCTCAGGCGTAATCATCAGCCCAGCATATAGACAGCCACGATAGTCAATACCTCTGGCATTCAAAGCCGCGATCGCTGGCTCTAGCACCTGAGCTTGTACTTTTGCCATCAACTCAGGAGTAGCGATCGGCGCAGGTGCGTAGGCTCCCATACCACCAGTATTGGGTCCCGTATCACCATCCCCTAGTCGCTTGTGATCCTGAGCAGGGATAAGGGAACGGATAGTTTTGCCATCGGTGATGGCAAGTACCGACACCTCTTGTCCAGCCATAAATTCTTCAATAACTACAGTTTCGCCAGCAGAGCCAAATTGTCCCGCAAATATTTGATCAAGAGACTTGAGCGCTTCTGCTATTGTCATCGCAACCGTGACTCCCTTACCGCTAGCCAAGCCATCGGCTTTGATCACAATCGGCGCTCCCTGCGCTTGCACATAGGCTTGAGCCGATGCGACATCTTGAAAAGTAGCGCTAGCAGCCGTAGGGATATTTGCTTCCTGCATTAGAGCTTTTGCCCAAGCCTTACTTGCTTCGATCTGTGCGCCTTCTTTAGTTGGGCCAAAGATCAGAGCTTCCGCAGATTGAAAATAATCAACAATTCCCAGAGCTAAAGGCAGTTCAGGGCCAACAATGGTAAACCCCACCCCTTGAACTTGGGCAAACCGCAGCATTCCCTCAAAATCATCAATACTCAGGGAAACATTTTGACAATTGGGCATAGTCGCCGTGCCACCATTGCCAGGAATGCAAAAGACGCGATCAATATTGGGAGATTGTAGAAGTTTCCAAGCTAGAGCGTGTTCTCGACCGCCACTGCCAACCACTAGGACTTTCAAATTACACCTTTTTTGAGACTCACAGAGATAGGTATTATACCTTGAGGAGTAGATCAACCAAAACCAGTTTTATAGCTGTCGCCAGTCTAAAAACAAAAAGAGAGAGGTGGCGCGGTGCGCCGCCTCTCTCTTTTAATACTATTAACAACAGCCACACACTAAATTTCATCGCTGTAACTAGTCTTTTTAAAAAATTCAAAAGCACCAGCGATCGATCCCCAAACTCGCTCATCAGTAACTATGTCATAACCACGATCAAGGCTGCTGTAAGTGTTTTCTGTAACCTCAAACTCGATACTAAGGTAAGTGTCAACACCCTTACGATTAATGCAGCATTTTTTACCAGGCTCAACACCACCCTTAAATTTGTGCTGATCAGCACGCTCTACCCATTGTGTGCAGCCGTCAAGCTTCACGATCGCCTCAGCGTCTAAATTGCGTAAGCGATCGCGATCGCGACTAGCTCCAAAAAAGGTTTCTGCATTTTTAAGCCGATAGTTGATCATCTCAAGGCGATCGCTATTAAAAATTATGTGTAGAACCGCAGTGCGATAGGGATGGTGCAACTCAAAGTCATAGGCTTGCTCCAGAAACAGCCACACACCATCGGTAGTAATTGGGTTTGGCAAAGCACGGATACCAACTCGAATATGGGCAAAAAAAGGTGGATTGGCGATCGCTTGTTCCCAGTTGCTATGGTCGCCTGCTAGCCACTTAGCAAGAACATAAACATCATCAGAGGTAGTAATCATTTTTATAAATTCAGCTTTTATCTATGTAATTAAATATGACTTTTCTCAGTTTATTAAAGTATGGGCTTGTATAGCTCAGCCTTGTTAGGTTAGCAACTCATCTTATGGTTAATCAACTTTTTGAAAGGCTCGCGAAGCGAGCCTTTCAAAAAGTTGATTGAGTTTTAAGAAAGCGCATAGCGCTGTATTTTATGTTTAGAATAGAAAAGCAATATTTTCGGCTTGGTTAAGTACTTCCATGACTGCTCAGAAATACCACATTGTCACCTTTGGCTGCCAAATGAACAAAGCCGACTCAGAACGCATGGCAGGCGTTCTTGAAAATATGGGCTACCAGTCAACGGAAGAAAGTGAAGAAGCCGATTTAATTTTGTATAACACTTGCAGTATTCGCGACAATGCGGAGCAGAAAGTTTACTCATATTTAGGTCGTCAAGCTAAACGTAAGCGTGATAATCCTAACCTGACATTAGTAGTAGCAGGTTGCGTTGCTCAACAAGAAGGCGAAGCGCTGCTTAGACGAGTACCAGAACTTGATCTAGTAATGGGACCTCAGCACGTCAATCGGATTGGGGACTTGCTAGAGCGAGTTTTTAATGGCAATCAGGTTGTCGCTACCGATGAAGCCTATATCGAAGAAGACATCACCACACCTCGCCGCAATAGCTCAGTGTCAGCATGGGTGAATGTGATTTATGGCTGCAATGAAAATTGCACCTATTGCATCGTGCCTTCTGTGCGTGGTCGTGAACAGTCGCGTACTCCAGAGGTGATTCGCCAAGAAATCGAAAATCTAGCGTCTCAAGGTTATAAAGAAATCACTTTGCTAGGACAAAACATCGATGCCTATGGACGTGACCTGCCCGCAGGTGGTATTGGCGCAGGCGTTGGCGGCAAAATTACATTTACTGATTTGCTTTATCACGTCCATGATGTCGAAGGAATAGATCGTATTAGATACGCCACTAGCCATCCGCGCTATTTTAGCTCGCGTTTAATCAAAGCCTGTGCCGAACTACCCAAGGTTTGCGAACATTTTCATATTCCGTTTCAGTCGGGAGATAACGACATTCTCAAAGCAATGGCTCGCGGCTATACCCATGAGCGATATCGCCGCATTATTGATGATATTCGGGCAGTCATGCCTGATGCCGCGATTACTGCCGATGCGATCGTCGCTTTCCCTGGCGAAACTGAAGAGCAATTTGAGCGTACTGTCAAAATTGTTAACGATATCAGCTTTGATTTGGTAAATACGGCCGCCTACTCACCACGCCCTGGCACACCTGCGGCGGTCTGGGAAAATCAGCTTAGTGAAGTAGTGAAAAGCGACCGCCTGCAAAGACTAAACCATGTCGTCAATCAAAACGCAGCCATGCGATCGCAGCGCTATGCAGACAGGATTGAGGAGATTATGATTGAGGGTATTAATCATAGAAACCCAAATCAGGTGATGGGGCGCACTCGTACCAATCGCATTGCTTTTACGGAAAACATAACAGGATTAACATTAGCTGAGCTAATCGGTAAGACCGTTTCCATAAAAATTACTGAAGTAAGACCTTTTAGTTTAACTGGAGTTATTTGTTGATTACGTGATAGACTAGCCAAGCGCCTAATTGGGTAATCCTAATATGACGCATAATGGGTCACTAACTCAATGGTAGAGTACTCGGCTTTTAACCGATTTGCTCCGGGTTCAAATCCCGGGTGACCCATAAATCAAAAATGATACATAGACTATTGAGGCTTTACCAATGGTATTGCTATATAATTTGTCATGATTACATGAAAATCAGACGGAGGAGAGCGGGATGGCAAGAGAACCGAGAAAACCTAATGAATACATTGTGCATTTAAAACTAGAAAGCGGACAGGAAGTCACCACAAAATTTACCACTATCGAAGAAGTTAAAACTTGGTATGCATCGCAGTTCAAGGCAAAAGCAGGAGAGGATGATCTAATGCCTATTCCTGTCAGAGCCGAACTAAATGAAATTTTGTTGGTTCGCCCTAAGCGAGTAATTGCTATCCATGTTGAACCGATCTATTCCTCTAGCGTCGAAATGTTTGCTTAAGATTAATAGAGGACGGCGAAGCCATCCTCTACTAATCTTATTAAGACAAAATTTTCATGCTTTTACATCAAGTTTCTGGGCGATCGCGTTTAGGCTTAGCACTATCATTACTCACCGTTTTGCTCTGGGGATTTTTGGCAGTTGCTCTTAAAATAATTACCCAAGAGCTAGATCCGTTCACAGTGACTTGGTTTCGCTTCACAGTCGCGGGCGGAATACTGGGAATATATTTGGCAATACGCCAACGGCTACCAACATGGCAACAACTAAAAAAAATACCGTGGCAAATATTCGTGATCGCTGTTGTCGGTTTGTCTCTCAATTACATTTTGTTTCTAATGGGCTTGAGCAAGACTTCGGCAAACAATGCCCAAGTAATTACACAAATTGCCCCAGTAATGATGGGAGTCTTCTCCCTCATTATTTTTAAGGAAAAGTATAATTATCGACAATGGATCGGTGTATCAATTCTGATCTGCGGATTAATTCTATTTTCTAACGAGCAACTGCGATCGCTAGCTATCACCTTTGAAAACTATATTTGGGGCAATGTTCTGTTGATACTAGGGGCTGTGGTCTGGGCATTTTATGGTATCGCCCAAAAACAACTCCTCCAAAGCTTGCCTTCTAGTTACATCATGCTTTGCTTGTACCTGAGTGCCGCAATTCTATTTACACCTACGGCAAGTCCCGCTAAGCTACTTAGCCTTTCAGGATTACATTTTGCAATTTTGATATTTTGTGCATTAAATACCTTAATTGCTTACGGAGCTTTTGCCGCAGCACTAGAACATTGGCAGGCATCAAGGGTCAGTATTGTACTTACACTCACGCCTCTGGTCACTTTGGCTTCTTCATTAGTTCTGCCTAATTTTATGCCCCAATTACTAGCACCTTCGCCACTGAGTCTGTTGGGATGGGTGGGAGTGATCGCCGTTATATTTGGTTCAATGACAATTTCTTTTAGTGAAAAATAATGAAGTCTGGCCTATTGAGACTTTAAAGGGTACAGAGAAATTTTTAAAAGTGCTGCTTCGCAGCACTTTTAAAAATTTCTCTAGGTTTTATAATAGCAGCGCAAAGCACTGTGAGACACTCTGCACGCTACTTCATTATTTGTCAGCACTATCAAACCTCTAAATTATCAAAAAGGGATAAAAAATGGATTGGCAGCTACTATTTTTAAGCTTCAGTACAATATTTTTGTCAGAATTGGGTGACAAGAGTCAACTTGCAACTATGAGTTTGAGTGGTAACTCAGCAGCGCCAAGATATGTATTTATCGGCTCTGCGTCGGCTTTGCTAGTAGCAAGTGCAATCGGTGTGTTTCTTGGTGATAGCATCTCCATTTTCTTGCCAACCAGATTACTTAAAGCGATCGCGTCAGGGTTATTTGCAATTATCGCGATGCGTCTATTCATGGCTGATACTTGAAATCGCCATAAAAAATAGGCTAGCCAAGAATGAGGCTAGCCTATTGATTTCTATAGTTAACTCGCAAGAATTATGTCTCTTACTGGACGACCAGTTTGACATTTGCGTTGCTTAGACCAGGGCGCTTCACTTCGGCTAGAGCCTTATTGACAGCATACTTCTGGTTGATCGAATTGATCAGCTCGGTCTGATTGTGCTTCTTAGCAACACCCCAGAGATCAGCAATCAAATCGAAGGAACCATCGGCATTGCGAGACCAGCCAAGATCATAGTCACCGTCAAGGGTTGCTACAATGTCAGCGCGGATGCGTTGGCTGTTATAGCCACGAACATCTTCTTCAGTCTTTACGCTAATACCGAGATCACGCAAAGAAGCCCTTAGGACTTCAGCGTCAGTAATTTTTGTGCGAAGTGTGCTGAAATGAGACATAATAGTATTGCTCCTGTTAATAAATGTGAACTCAACTGTTAACTCAAACGGGAAACATAAGAGAGATGTTGGTTTTTACTCTTATGTTAACTGCTAGACCAAGAATGTTTTGATAAGACATTCTGTAGAATCTAGCCTTAAACCTGCTGACTACGAAACAGCAGGATAAGCTTTTCAAAACTCCATACGCTGATACTCAGCGACTGAAGTAGCGGCGGGTCTTGCCCGCATTCTTGCCCAGTCACGCAGAGCAGCAACCTGCTCAGTCATCGTGCGCGACAAGGGAGTTGTTGACTTGACAGCCGAGATGATATCTAGCTGTGTAAACTCCCTATCTTGAGCAAAAGCTTCATACATAGCGGCAATGACCGCTTGCTCGATTTCCGCCCCAGAGAAGCCATCACTTACTTTGGATAGCTGCTCAAAATCAAATCTTTCTAACTTCTCCACGTCAGGACGACGCTTGCAGAGATGAATTTTGAATATATCTCGTCGTTCTTCACCGTTAGGCAAATCTACGAAGAAAAGTTCGTCAAAACGTCCCTTACGAAGAAACTCACCAGGCAACTTCTCAATCCGATTAGCTGTTGCCATTACAAACACAGGAGACTTTTTTTCCTGCATCCAAGTCAGAAATGTTCCAAAAATTCTTGATGACGTACCACCATCAGAATCTGCTGAACCCGCGCCGCCAGCAAATGCCTTGTCAAGTTCATCAATGAAGAGAATCATTGGAGAAATTGATTCAGCAACTTTAAGAGCATTGCGAAGATTAGCTTCGGACTTGCCCACAGTTGATCCATCGTAGACACGTCCCATATCAAGACGAATCAACGGTAGAGACCATAAGCGAGCAGTAGTTTTAGCAATTAAGGACTTACCGCAACCAGGTACTCCTAAGATTAACATTCCCTTTGGCTGGGGTAAACCATAGTTCCTAGCGCGTTGACTAAAGGCATTTGAGCGTTGTTGCAACCAATGCTTTAGCTCTTCAAGTCCTCCTACAGCTTCCAAATCCTCTTCTTCTTCAATATACTCAAGAATTCCATTGCGGCGGATTAGTTGCTGCTTTTCTGAAAGAACAATGTCCACTTCCTCTTCGGTAAGTTTTCCATTGGTAACCTGAGCTTTACGATATACTTTTTCAGCTTCGTCTTGGGTTAATCCCAAAGTAGCTCTGACTAATTTCTCGCGAGTCTCAGGAGAAACTTTCCTAGTTCGCACCTGTCCTAACTGTTGATCAAGCACTTCTTCGATCGCTTTCATATCTGGCAAAGGAAAGTCTAGAACGACAATTTCCTTCTCTAACTCAACAGGAATTACCTGTATAGGAGACATTAAAATGATTGTCTTCTGAGTACCTTTAAAATTAGCGACCGCGTCGCGTAGACAACGTACAGTAACAGGGTGATCTAAGAAAGGATGCATATCTTTAAATATAAAGATAGCGGGATCTTTTTGATCAGCGCGAGTAATCCACTTCAGAGCGGCTTCCGCAGATTCAGTATTGTGTTGAGCCGTTCCTGTCGTTTGTCCGTACTCAACTATGCCATGAGTGACTGTCCAAGTGAACATTCGGCGAGTTGGCTTGAGTTGAGAAATGATAGAAATTGCCCTTTCTGCTCTCTCTTCCTCTGGAGTGTTGAGGTAGATCAAGGGATATTGGGCTTGAATTAAAATGCTAAGCTGCTCTTGCATATTGTAATACTGAAGCTTTCGCTTCTGTCCTCACCTTATCTACAGGAAAACGTTTGTGAATTTGACTACTGACTTGAGAAATTAACCGATTGATATTAATTCTTCATCTGGACTGTCAACCTTGCTAACAGTAACTGACAGAGCTTTCTGAACTCGACTTCCCCCAACCGCTAACAGTTCACCATCACGAACTACGACTATCTGAGAACAACTAGGACAGTTGTAGGTTTGGTGTGTATGACCAACACCAGATGATTCAACTATGTCAGCATGAGCGAGATAAAAACCGATGGCTTTTTCTGCTAGAAGTGACATTGAGTTGCCATCAATAGCTGAACGAATCTTGAGCTGTTGATGCAATTGCTCAGGGAGATGAAAAGTTACCTTTTGCTTATCTTGCATAGTGGTTAAGAACAATGAATACCTAGGTATATGACTAAAGTACCTTTGAAAGACAAAGCTGTCAATCCATAAAGCTGTCATAACGGCTTTATCTTAATATTTCGTTACAAAGCATCTAAGGGCTTCGACTTTGGCACTGAACTAACTAGTACATTTTTCCAGCACATCCCTAAATCTATAGCCGTTGTCAGTCTCATATCAGGATACAAAACCAAGAAACGAGTTGCGGCACTTTGCGCCGCACCGCTAATCTTTCACTGGGAAGGGAGTAGTAAAAAATTTAGGAACAATGTTGTTGTAGTTAAGTCATGTTTTACATAAAGAGGTAAATCTTGAACCATCTATCAGTTCATCCTCTGTGGAGTCAGTTATGGATATTTATAAAAATCGTCAACACAAATTAACCAAACTAGGTTGGGGAACTCTAGTTGGTGTTTCTATCGCTTTAGCCTCGATCGCTGAGACTGCTTTTGCTCAGAGTGCCATTTTATTAGGGCGTAACTTTCGACCTGACCCTGCGACCCTGACTGGAAATGGCGGCGGTACTACTAGCCTTGCCAGCATCGCTGGGACTAATGATAATTGTCGTGGTTTTGCGGAGTCTGGAGCCAATCACACAATCACTCTAACTGAAAATTTTCCGATGATGGATCTTTTGGTTTACTCCAGCAATATCAATGATGATCCGACAGTTTTAGTTAAGGGATCAAATGGGATTGTCATCTGTGCTGATGATGAGTCGGGCGGGCGCAACCCTCAAATCAATCGTAGATTGCCCAAGGGTAATTACCAAGTATGGATTGGTGCAAAGCGAGCCAATCAGTCTTTTAGCTATACTTTGTCTCTGAGTGAAATACGTCAAAAATGAAATCTTTGAAATCGTCGATCACTTTATTAGGATTCTCGCTAGTGTCAGTTTTGCTTTCAATTGCGCCGTTGCAAAGCCAAGAACTACTGAAACCAATCTCTCCAAAATTTACGCCTGATCCTCAGGTTTATACTGGCAATGCAGGTGGCGACTTGCCATTGCTAGATATTGCTGGTAAGGCTAATGGAGAATGTCAAGGTCTGGCTTCCCAATCTCCTAATCATTCATTATCGGTGCAGAAAAAATTTGGTTTCTTGAGCTTAAGGGTGACTAGCGATCGCAATTTATCGATTTTAGTCAAAGGACCCGATGGTAATTATTGCCGCAGTGGTAAGTCTCCCGAGCTATCAGGAGAATGGTTAGCTGGTAAATATCAAATTTGGGTTGGCTCAGGAAATGGCGATCGCGTCAATTACAAATTAACGATTAGTGAAACTAATCAATAAAACCCAAAAAGCTGTGGCGGACGCGGAGCGTGCGCCACAGCTTTTTGGGTTTTATTGTGCCTATCTACGAGTCTCTTGGGTTTAGCGCTTAAGACGATTTATCTCAGACTGTAGTTCATTAATTTGGCGTTTGAGTCGTTCTGCTTCAGTTTCAGTTTTCTGCTCTTCTTTCTGGGAAACATCGACTGCGCCAGTAGTATTGTCTTGCTTATAGTTGCCAGATTTTATATTGCTATATTCGGCTGACTCAGCCCAATCACGAATATAGTGTACACGCTCAACTGGGAAGGGATGACTGAGCATTGAGCTAGCACCAAGGCCATTGTAGAGCATGAATTTATAAATTTGATTTAGATTGTCTTTGTCTAACTCTTGGTAGTCATGGGACTGACGAATAAATTCAGGCAAGCTCAGCTCATTAGCAAATGCAGAACTACCACCTGATATTTTCATCATTGTTGACAGTACTGTATCAATGTTGTCACTAGCCAACAATGCGGCACGATCAGAAGACAGTTCTGCTTTGCGCCGCCATTCAAAAAATGCATAGATTAAGCCACTACTAACTAAACCTCCTAAGCCAAAAGTCATCTCGCTAATTGTCGATACGACACTCATTACCCACATAGCCATTTGAATTAGTGTTGTGTGACCACATTTGATATGACCAAGCTCATGGGCAAGCACGGTAAAGATCTCTTCTTCGGTTAGCAAATCTAGTAAACCTGAATTGATCACTATATAAGGATGGTCTTTGCCGAGGGCATAGGAGTTAGCCGCAGGGTTTTGAGATACAAATAGTGTTGGTTCAGGCTGGACATCAAGGGCGGCGACACATTCCCGAAAGAGGCGATGGATAGTGGCGTATTGTCGATGACTAACTTGGATACTATTACCGATGTGATAAATCGTTTGTGGACGCTCGTACATAAACTCCACAAACTTACCAGCTACTAGGTCAAAGCCAGGTACGCTGCGGAGAGCCTGTTCTGCTTGACGATCAAGTGGGTGGCGAAAGGCTTCACTAGAAATTCCTGAATAACGTGGCATAAGTCTTGTTCGTTTATTTATTAGCGATTTGTTCCATTTTATAGCAGCTTTAAGCTTGTCGTAGGCAAACTATAGCTGTCGCCACTTGCATCAGGATAAATCAAAACCCAAAATAGATAGGCGGCGCGAAGCGCCGCCTATCTATTTTGGGTTAGCTATATTCACGTTCGGAATCTGATTTTGTAACAAAGATTTATCTTGGCGATACGTTAATCGCTTAAGAAAGCTAAAGTATAAATAGATATTTATATGGAGTTAAACGGCGTGTCCCCAACTGAAATCGTAAGTATTTCTGTTCAAGGAATATCAGCATTAGATGACAGATTAGATCAGGATTTAGACCAAATTAAGACTAGTGATCTTCATGTGGTGGAAACTTGTCCTCTACTCGCACCTATAGAGGTAAAAACAGAACTGGCAATTACTCCAGCGATCGCTAAAGTCGTCTCTGGAGCTAGGCAAAGAATTCGTAATATTTTGAATGGTAGCGATCGCCGTTTACTGGTTGTGGTTGGACCTTGTTCGATTCATGATGTTAAGGCTGCCCGTGAATATGCCAGAAAACTAGCCAAATTTCGTGATGGGGTGAGTGACGCGCTTGAAATCGTGATGCGTGTTTATTTTGAGAAACCTCGCACCACGATCGGTTGGAAAGGCTTGATTAATGATCCCCACCTCAATGGGACGTTTGATATTAATTATGGACTGCGGATGGCGCGGGGATTGCTTCTAGATATTGCCAAGCTCGGCTTGCCTAGTGCGACTGAACTACTTGATCCGATTGTGCCTCAATACCTCGCTGATCTGATCTCTTGGACAGCGATCGGGGCAAGAACGACAGAGAGTCAGACCCATCGCGAAATGTCTTCGGGGCTATCAATGCCTGTGGGCTTCAAGAACGGCACTGACGGGGGAATTGATGTCGCAATTAATGCCATGTTGTCGGCACGCCAGCCCCATCGTTTTTTGGGAGTTAGCAATGAAGGCTTAGCTAGTATCATTACTACGTCTGGAAATCCTGATGGACATATTGTGTTGCGAGGCGGTAAACAGGGACCTAACTATGACAATGTTCATGTTGAGGCGATCGCTAATCTGCTGCGCGATCGCAACCTATTGCCTTACATGATGGTTGATTGCAGTCATGACAATAGTGGTCAAGATTATAAGAATCAGCCACTTGTGTTGCAGGACATAGCTGAACAAGTGCGAAACGGTTCTCCTTACATTGTCGGTACTATGGTTGAAAGCCATCTCAATGCTGGTAAGCAGCCATTTCCTAAGGACATTGCAAAGTTGGAATATGGCAAGAGTATTACTGATGGGTGTATTAATTTTGAGACAACCACTGAGATTTTGAGTAATCTTGCCAATGCAGTTAGAGAAGGACGCAAATAGAAATTATTGCTGTCGCTAAGTTCATAAACTCAAAGAGCTATAGCGCACGCTACAGCTCTTTGAGTTTTGGGTTTAATTATGCATTCCTGCTCATATTAAAACCCAAGAATTAGCGGTGCGGCGTTTTGCGCCGCACCGCTAATCTTTCATAGGGAAGGGAGTAGCACTTTTAATAATTAGTACTAAAATAAGATTTAAGAATTCTTAAATCCTGTTAGCCCTTACTAAGAACTATGATTGTCGCAATTCCAGAACCATTTAAGACGATGGTGACTTTTGCTCACCCAATTCTGATGCTTTCCACCCTTCTTTTAGCTCTTTATGCTGGTTATGTGGGCTGGCAATATCGTAGAATCCGCAGCACTGAGGGAGAAGAAAAGAAGGCTTTAATTAGTAAAAAATACAATATTTTACATCACAAACTTGGCTCTGTCTTCCTAGTTCTAATGGTGGCTGGGGCTGTTGGTGGGATGGCTGTCACCTACAATGAGAATGGCAAGCTATTTGTGGGCGGACATTTATTGGCAGGGCTGGGTTTAGCATTTTTAGCCGCTTTATCGGCGGCGCTTGCACCACTCCTTCAACAGGGTAAAGAGTGGGCAAGAGTTACGCATATCACTGTAAATACAGCTTTGATTGGAGTTTTTGCGTGGCAAACCTTGACGGGTTGGCAAATTGTCCAAAGAATTTTGGAGCAAATGTCTAAAGCGACTTAGTTTGATTGATACTCCCTTCCCAGTGAAAGATTAGCGGTGGGGCGCGGAACGCCCCCACGCGAAATTTTTGGGGTGCAAACCTGTGACGGTTTGTCAAATTGCAAAATTATTTTGTGAGCAATTTAACACCGCCATTTATTTTTTTTCATCCACCCTCCCATGTCAAATTTTCGGGGGGGGGCCCCACCCCCCCCACCGCTAATTCTTGGGTT
>JBBQRB010000012.1:0-25652 GCA_038215315.1 Pseudanabaenales cyanobacterium | reverse complement strand
GGCCTACCTTAAGAAGCTCGGAAAATGATCGCCATATCATTGATTACTTGCCCGGTAGGATTTTGTGCTTTTGTATGGTGGCAAAAACGATAACGCCCTAACGCGAGCGGCGGCGCCCCGCGCCGCCTCTCTCTTTAGGCTTTAGACTAGCGACAGCTATACATTTTGAAAGTGCCGCTTCGCGGCACTTTCAAAATGTATAGCTAGAACTTTTTGGTCATGACAAAGCAGTTGCGTCCATCGGGCATACTGTCATAACTAATTTCATCAGCAACAGTATTGGCAATATATAGTCCTCGACCTCCCGTGGGCAGGTCATCAATATCTTCCCCCGATTCCCAATTTTTATTCACTTCTTGGGAAGCACGCTCTATCTCTGCTTTTAGGTCGAACGGCTCACCATGATCCCATATTTTTAGTTGGATGAATTTTTCATCACTACATAGATTAAGTTCGATATCAATCGGAGTTTCTTCGGGCAGTTGCTCATGGGCGTAAGAGACAACATTTGTGAAAACTTCAATAAGTACTAAGTTGCACTGCATCCAAGCCAACTTTGGTAATAATTCTTGAAATTGCTGAAACCACCCTTGCAACTTTGTAAGGGCATAAATATCGCTATTAAGCTGGATATGATATTTCTGGATCACTGAGAATGAATCTATCTGACGTTTTGAAAATGATCTGAACCGCAGCAAACTACCGACGATTATACCAACGCATAATCACACCTGCTAGTTTTTCGGAGTCATGGCAGACAGTACCATTATCTTTTTCTAGCATTATATTTGCGGTCAAGATGGGACAGCCGATAGCTGACAAATTATGGCTATCTAGTTCTGTAAAATAAGATCCAAAAGATGCGTAATGCTTAAGCGATCGCTCTGAGGGTTCATCTCTTTGAACTAAGACTACATCAAACAATCGCACTCCCGCCATCTCGTCTAGGACTTTTACATAGTCAGACACTGCATAACCATCGGTCTCTCCTACTTGACTCATAATATTACAAAGGTAGATTGATGGCACAGCGCGATCAACTAGTGCTTGAAGAATTTCTGGCACTAGTAAGTTAGGAATAATGCTGGTGTAGAGGCTTCCAGGTCCAATTACGATTAAATCTGCTTCCCTGATGTCTTCTAGGGCTTGAGGTAATCCTCGGGGATTAGGGGGCTTAGAACCAAAGTACTTGATTTTACCCCTTGCTTCAGGAATATTTGACTCTCCTTCTACATAGCGCCCATCTTCAAATTCTGCCCATAGCACCATGTGGTCTAAAGTTGCGGGTAATACTCGTCCACGTACTGCAAGCACTTGCGAGCTGGCGGCGATCGCTTTTTCTAGATCACCTGTAACTTCACTCATCGCCGTCAGAAATAAATTGCCAAAGCTATGACCATTTAACCCTTCTCCCGTCGTAAAGCGATATTGAAATAGCTCTGTTACTAATTTTTCCTCATCAGCGAGAGCTGCTAGGCAATTGCGAATATCCCCTGGGGGTAGGACTCCATATTCTCGGCGCAGGCGACCAGAAGAGCCACCATCGTCAGCCACAGTGACGATCGCGGTAATATTTGCACTATATTTTTTTAGTCCCCTCAATAGGTTAGACAAGCCTGTCCCACCGCCAACCGTAACTATGCGAGGTCCTCGATTAAGTTTACGGTGGGAAACCAGTAAGTCGAGTAGCTCCCTGTCTTGGTTGGGCATTAGAACTTGAGTGATCGAGCCGAGAGCGCGTTTTTGTCCTAGCCACAGCAGCCCGACCCCAAAAACAAGGGCGATTGGCCCACTCATGTTACGGGGAAGTATGGAAACGAGGGTGTCGATCGCGGTACTAATTAAACGAGAAATAAATAAAACTGGTGTTAGTCTTGCCGAAATAGCAATACCTAAGACGATCAGCACAATCCCGATAATACTTACAAATAGCCAACGCTTGACAAACAACCCAGGCAAAAACCACTGAAAACCCCTCAGCCATTTTTTATATTTAATAGCTGCGTGAGGTCGATTGGGTTGCGTTTTTTTAAATGGCTTCATCAAAATATCTAAAAACTAGCATCCTGTAATGTGAATCAAGACTTCGCGAGTATGACCAAGGTTGCGATGTTCCCAGACAAATAATCCTTGCCAAGTGCCGAGGGCAAGTTTACCGTTAGCGATCGGGATAGTTTCTGATGTTTTGGTCAATGCGCTACGAATATGGGAAGGCATATCGTCAAGCCCTTCCGAAATATGGCGATATTGACTAGTATCTTCAGGAATTAGTTTACTAAAGAAAGTTTCTAAATCGGCTAACACGTCAGGATCAGCATTTTCTTGAATGATCAGACTCGCCGATGTGTGGCGCAAAAACACATTACACAGACCTATTGTGATTCCAGACTGGACTAAAACTGATTCCACTTGGCGTGTGATGTTGTGCAGTTTTTTACCACTAGTCCTTATGGCAATCGTCTGTTGCAACATACGGGGAACTTGCGTATTTACTTGTGTTTCGGATTGATTAGTATTCATTGATCAACAGTATCCAAGAAAGCGCTAACTATGGACAATGCTACCACTGGCGCTGTGATCGCAGACAACACCCGATCTCCTAAAGTCACAGGCACGAACCCCACTGCGATCGCCATCGACTCTTCACGCTCTGTCCAACCGCCTTCGCAACCTGTGGCGATCGCAATGGGTAAAATTTCTGAATTTGGAGATTTCTGCTGGTAAGAGCTTTGGAGGCAAGTTAGTAAGTGGGGCGCATCAGGCTTAGTTACCGCGATATATCTAAGTGAAGAACAGGGTTGTTTCTCTGCCGCAGGTGAGGAATGCTCAAGCCATGCCGCTAAAGTTTGGGGACTGCATACTTCAGGAATGTGGGTTCGCATTGACAGTTCAGCCGCTTCTTCGGCAATGCGTTGCCAGCGATCGCGCTTTTGATTGCCGATTTCCATTCCAGACTTAATGATCGTGCGATCGCTAAATAACGGCATAATTTGCCTTACTCCTAGTTCTGTCGTCTGACGAATTACTGACTCAATGTGATTACCCTTGGGCATAGCGATGCCAAGGACGATGGGCACGATTAATTCAGAATTGTTTTCTAGTTTGCCAATAATTTTGGCAGCCTCTGCATGATCTATTAATTGGGCTAGCCACCATCCCCCTCGCCGATCTAAGGCAATAAAATCTGACCCCGTTTCTAGGCGTAGGACATTGCATAGATAATGTCTTTGTTCGGGAAGGAGGGCGATCGCCTGATCTACCTGCAAAGCTGTCTCGACTTGTTCAGCTTTGAGGGTCACTCTTTGCAATCTGCGTCCTTTAGTTTGGGGAAGTAGCATAGTGAATTAAGACCTACTATTTGGGGCTAAATAGCCATCCTTTTTTCCAGAAGAAAAACAATAGCCCACCAGATATTGAAGTAATCAATACCCAAAACAGGGGGTAACCAAGGGGCATTTTTAACTCTGGCATATTTCCAGGAATATCTGTATCAAAGTTCATTCCATACACCCCTGATACAAAGGTAAGTGGAATAAATACAGTGGAAATAACGGTTAAGAAGCGCATGATCTCGTTGGTACTATTGCTTAGGGATGATAGATAAATATCCATCAAGTTTGCCGCCAGTTCGCGATAGGTTTCGACCATATCCATAACCTGTACCGTGTGGTCGTAACAGTCTCTCAAAAAGACCCGTACTTCTTTATTAATTAAAGGACTTTCTTCGCGAATCAAACTACTGATGGCATCTCGTTGCGGCCAGATCGCTCGACGCAGCAGTAAAAGTTCACGCTTAATTTTATGGATTTTATCTAAGGTTTGCCTTGTTGGATTTTCCACCACTTCATCTTGAAGATCTTCAAGGCGCTCGCCATAGTCTTCGAGTACTGGAAAAAATCCATCGACGATCGCATCGATGAGAGCATAGGCAAGATAGTCAGACTTTTGCGATCGAATCACCCCGCGATTGCGATGAATTCTTTGGCGAACTGGCTCAAATACATCGGTTTCAGGTTCTTCTTGGACGGTCAAGATATAGTTTTTGCCAAGAATTAAACTAACCTGCTCATCATAAAAACCAATGCCATCATCGCGACTTGTCACCATGTGTAAAATAATTAACTCTTGATCTTCAAAGCTCTCCACCTTGGGACGTTGGGGAATATTAACAATATCCTCTAGCACCAACTCATGCAAACTGAACACATTGCCCAATCGCTTGAGGACATCTTCAGAACCTAAACCTTGCACATCAACCCATGATACTGATTGACTATCGAGGTAAGGAATACAGTCTTCAGGAGTGCCAAGCTGAATTCCCAGAGCCTCTTCAGCGTTGTAATCAATCAAGAAAATGTTCGGAATACTGGCATCTTCGTCAATGATCAAGGTTCCAGGAGGACTGCCTGGCTCTGGCTCATTAAAGTCATAAAATTCCAACGCCTCTTCGTTTTCTTCAGAGTCGTCTTCGATTGGGCTAGGCTTAAATCGGGTGGGGTTGTGAAGCATAGTGAAGAGCGTCATGAAATACAGTTGTCAGTGTGCCACATTGTTAAGGCTAGTCAGTCCATATACTCAGGAATTAATTAATAGATAGAGTCTATGAAGTACCCAAAATGCTCGAATAAACTTAATTTACCGATATTTTTGCCGATCGCTTGTCTTTGTTTTTTGAGTCCTATATTCACGCTTAGGGCAATTGCTGGTGATTTACCAACCAAGAGTCTATGGGGGCAGCCTACCTGTGATGTAAGTAAAAATGAGGAGATTTTGCGTAAACATGAGTTGCGAAAAATAGCCCTAATCAAAGATCCTAACAATCCATCGGCGCGATCGCAATATCAAGCTGTACTCCAAAAACATAAATCAGAACTACAAGCTTGCCGCGATCGCAACTTTCCCCAAACTCAGGCAACTTGGATCAGGCTTTATCCCAACGATGCTAAGGCAGGTGTATTAGAAGATGTTTTTGATAAAGTTGCCAATCGCGGTTATAACCAAGTTTTTATTGAGGCTTTTTATGATGGTCGGGTCTTGCTGCCTGTGGCTGACAATCCTACGCCTTGGCGATCAGTGATGGAAGAAGCGGTCAAAAAAGGGGAAGTGGCGGCTGATTATGATTTATTGCAAAAAGCGATCGCGCTGGGCAAAGAACGCGGCATCAAAGTCTATGGCTGGGCTTTTACGATGAACTTTGGTTATGGCTATAGCGAAATTAGGGGTAAGGCGGCGGCTTTGGCAATTAATGGCGATGGTGAAAATAGCATTGCTAAAACTAATTTTGATCGCGCTCAAGTGAGCAACGGTCGCGCCTTTTATGAAGATGCTTACGAAGTTGACCATCTATTTATCGATCCTTACAGCGCGATCGCTAAAAATGACCTCACGAACTTGGTTAAATCATTAATCAAACGACAGCCTGATGGGGTTGTATTTGACTATGTGCGCTATCCCACTAATCAGACAGGCGCATTGATTGATAACGTCAAGCAGCTATGGATCTATGGACAATCATCAAAAGCCTCACTTTTAAATAGCATTGCCGATCGCAATGTACGGGAGCTAATGGCGATTTATCTGCAAAATGGCAAAATCACCGCCGATGATGTTGTCCAAACTGAGCAAAAGCTAGCCGCTTCCGCCCAAGTACAGCCAACTAATATCAAAAATTTACCCGCAACCTTAGCGATCGCCCAAAGCTTGCTGTGGAATATGGCAACTAATCACGCCTATCAGGGAGTAATTAACTTTGTAAACACCGTAACCGCGCCACTTCAGCAAAGTAATATCCCCATTGGCACAGTATTTTTCCCCGCAGGAAATCGTGCTAAATCTGGCAAATTCGATCCAAAAATGCAGCCTTGGGATCGTTTTCCTAGCTCAATGGAGCGCCATGCGATGACCTATGCTATTTGCGCTGATGGCAGATGTGTCGCCGATCAAGTCGCCGAAGTTGTCCGTCAATCAGCGCCAGAGACTTTAGTTTGTCCAATCTTGTCAGGTACTTGGGGACAGAGTTTTGGTGGTCATGCCAGTTTTGAGATTCAAACCCAAGCCATATTAGCTAAGCAGCTTAAACTCAAGTGCTTGAGCCATTTTGTATTTTCATGGATCGAACCCGAAAGCGATCGCCTTCGCAAAGCGGGCAAAGCCACAGGACTAGAAAATGCAACAACACGTTAAAGCTGATATCACCGAAG
This sequence comes from Pseudanabaenales cyanobacterium, assembly GCA_038215315.1. GTDB lineage: Bacteria > Cyanobacteriota > Cyanobacteriia > Pseudanabaenales > Pseudanabaenaceae > Pseudanabaena. The sequence continues at coordinate 19,452 of JBBQRB010000012.1, read as the reverse complement.
AAGTGAGTGACGGCGCTCCGCGCCGCCACTCACTTCTTCGGTTTTGAGAAAGCGCAAAGCGCTGTATATTCAAGAAATTATTAAGTATCCCCATGCAAGAACTAACCCACGAAAAATTTCAACTAGCTAGCGAATATATTACTTTGGGCAACTTATTAAAAATTTGTGGTGTTGCCGATACTGGCGGTGTTGCTAAGCTCATGATCATGGATGGGGAAATAGAGGTCGATGGTCGGATCGAAACCCGCCGAGGTTGCAAAATTCGGGTTGGACAGCGCGTAAGCGGCTATGGATTTATGATCGATGTCATCGAAGCATAAACAACAATCCCCAAAAGCTATGTTGAACGCTGTGGGTTCGACATAGCTTTTGGGGTTCTGGGTTTTATTATTCTGCTTGAGGAATTTCTTTCCAAAGTGTTGACATTTCGCGAATACTCGAAAAACTGCCGTTACCTAAAATCAAATGATCTAGAAGAGGAATGTTGAGCATTCTTGCGGCTTCTAGGAGTTGGCGAGTGAGGGTCAAATCTTCAGGGCTAGGATTTGTGTTGCCTGATGGATGGTTGTGCGCCAAGATCAGCCGCACAGCGCCGCTTTTTAAAACCTCTCGAAAAATATCACGGGGGTGAGCAAGAGTTTCCGTAGCAGTACCAATCGTAATAATTCTTTGGGCAATGATGCGATTTTTATTGTCTAGCATTACTACGGCTAGTCGTTCCTGCGGCTGCCACATCAGATCTTGACTCAATGCTGCTGCCGCAACCGATGGATCGGTTACTTCGGTTAAATCGGGTGGTTTGGCATAAAGTGCGCGTTTACCTAACTCGATCGCTGCCAAAATTGTCGTCGCCTTAGCAGGTCCCACCCCCTCAATTTGCATTAATTCCTGTGGTGATATGCCTTGCAAAGCTGCCACAGGATCACTGGTACGATCTTTGCTAATGGTTTGCAAAATTAACTGCCCTAAGCCCACAGCCGAAAGCTTCCCTGCCCCCTGTCCCGTCCCCAACAAGATGGCGATTAATTCAGCATTAGATAAACTGCGGACTCCTTGACTTAGCAATCGCTCACGTGGGCGATCGCTCTCGACCATGTCAGCAATTCTTAAGGAATAGCTCATATTTTAAGAATCCCAATAATAGGCACATAAGTATCCTGTCAAGTTAGTGACCGTCAAGCCCAATCTTTGAGAAGTGGTGCTAGAAATCTCTGGCTGTAAAATTGTCGAGCAGCGCTTTAAAAAATTTTCTTTGCCCGATGGATCGGATTTGAGCTGTTGTATTTGTGCCGCGATCGCAGGACTAACACTACTTACTACAGATTCGGCTCTTACCTGAATATCTACCCACTTGCTGATCTGGACTAGTTCAATACTATAGGTCTTTAGGCGAGTTTGCACTTGGGCATACACAGAAGATTCAGGTGGAACTAATGACAGGGCTTTGATTGCTTCTTGGCGCTTCTCTAGTGCAGCCTTCCAGACTTTGGATGTGTGAGGTGGACCCTGTACCATTAGGGCTGCATCTAGGGTATTAGTCTTAGCCAACTCCAAATTACTATTTGCGGCATATTCAATGCTAACCCTACGATCAAAAACTTCAAGCTTAGGCTTCAGGTTCTTGATCTCGACTTGAGCTTCTGCATATAGTGATGCAGGGCGATTAGGGATCAGGGCTAATTGGGCAACTGCGCTCTGGATTCTATTGCGTGTATCTGCTAGCACAGATAGGTTCTTGATTTTTTGAGGATCAAGGTTGAGATTTTCTAAATCACGAGCATCAGCTAAATACTTTTGCTGAACAGAACGATCCCAAACTAGCCACGCACAAAGCCCTAACACTGAGACCATGACCATACTTACAGCAAGCGATACTGTATTAATCTGAATGAAGCTTGCTGGTTTCATCGGCTGAAATTGGGGCTGAGGTTGAGGCGCAACTTTGGTTGTAACCTTCCGCGTTGTGGGTGGTGGCGGTAGGGGTCTGAGAGCCGCGACAGTTGGTGCGTTAATACTAAAGTCATCACCTCGCAAATTTTTTGCTGTTTCTGACCCTTGTAAGCTATCAGGTTCAATAGTTCCAACCGAGAAACTATTAAAATCTGGGCTATTCAAATCAAATTCTGAGCTATTGTTTGGCTTAGGCGCTTGCATATTGCTGATCGCGGCACTGATTATTTCAAAGCTTTCTACCTCAGCACTGGCGATCACCAAATTATTCAAGTCAATCTCTTCTAAATCTAAATTAGTACCTAGATCATTATTTAGACCAATACGCAGATCCTCTAGATTTGCAAAGTCAGATAAATTGTCTCCCCCTTGGTCAGCTAGCCCCCTAGCAGCCCTGAGATCGTCTTCAAGGCTAGCTTTGAAACTGCTATATTCGTTATTGAACTCCATATCTAGATTGTCAGATTGGAGCGATGTTTCATCTTCATCAACGGCGATCGCGAGATTGCCAAGTTCTTCGCTGAGGTCTTCCAACTCATCTAGGTCTAGCTCTATCAGGGGAAGAGGCGGTTTAATTTCAGCAGATTTTTGCCATTCAGGATGCTTTGCACCAGCCAACCGCCCGTAAACTACTAGTTCCCGCACTCCTGCGATCGCTAGTTCATCGATACGGCGCTTCACAATACTATAGAGAGATGTATAGTCAAATTCATCATTCCCGTCTCTCGTTACTAGAACGTGCAACTGAGAGTCTTTACGGCGGATTTGGGTTTTTACCTTATAGTCTTTAAGGGCTTCCTGTATCGCACTGATAATGCTAGCCTCATCCATCTTGAGATCCTCATCCTTGCGTTTCGATAGCACATATTAAACGAAAAGCCATCCAAATAACCAAACAAATGCCAACAAAACGATGAACTTTTTGCCTCAAATTTACAACATACCTAAGCGCTGGTGGACAGAGTTTTCATTACAGACAAAGCTGATGGCTTTGATTACTTTGCTGGTTTCTTTGCTAATGAGCGCCGTCACATTTTGGGCAGTAAATGATATTCAGACTGATGCTCGCCTCAATGATACGCGCTTTGGTAAAGATTTGGGGCTTCTCCTTGCTGCTAATGTTGCCCCCTTGGTTGCCAAAAACGATCTAAAAGAGTTAACCCGTTTATCGAGAGAATTTTACGACAGTAGTTCTAGTATTCGTTATATCCTCTATGCCGATCCTAGTGGAGAGATTTTTTACGGTATTCCGTTTACATCCAATGAGGTGCAAAACTCCCTAAGTATCAGACGGCGCATCCAACTCCCCGAAGACCCGATATCTCGTCCCGATCGCCCTCAAGTCCGTCAACACATCACACCGCAGGGCGAAGTCACTGACATTTTTGTAAATTTACAGTCTGATGGCAAGGCTTTGGGGATCGTGGCGATCGGGATCAATCCTAATCCCACAGCCGTTGCTTCTTCTAGCTTGACCCTAGATGTCACAACTGCTGTATTTGTTTCAATTTGGGCGATGGTGATTTTGGGTGCAGCTTCTAACTCAGTGACAATCACCAGACCGCTTAGGGAATTAGTGGCGGGTGTGCAGAATATTACTAGCGGCAACTTTAAACAACGAATTGATCTGCCCTTTGGCGGTGAGTTAGGGGAGCTAATCCGCAGCTTTAATGAAATGGCGCAGCGCCTCAAAAAATATGAAGAACAAAATATTGAGGAACTCACGGCTCAAAAGGCAAAGCTAGAAACCTTAGTTTCAACGATCGCCGATGGAGCTTTGCTGCTTGATTCAGATATGCGAGTTGTGCTTGCTAATCCTGCGGCGATCAAGATTATGGGTTGGGAACAGGATTGGGAAGCTAATGATATCAAGGGTGTAAGCATATTAAATATTCTGCCTGAACGACTCAGTGCCGATTTGGGGCGATCGCTAATGCAGATTGCTACGGGTGAGCGTGAAGGTGGCGAATTTAGAATTATGGCTTCAGGAGAAAAAGATTCGGTACTTGCCCATGCCTTCAGAATTTGGATTACGAGTGTCTTGAGTTCGAGTAATGCGATGAAAGGAATCGCGATTACGATTCAAGATATTACTCGCGAAGTTGAGCTAAATGCCGCCCAGAGTAGATTTATTAGTAATGTCAGCCATGAGCTGCGTACACCTTTATTTAATATCAAGTCATTTATTGAGACTTTGCACGAATATGGGGATGAACTGAGCGAAGATCAGAAAAAAGAATTTCTCGGTACTGCAAATAATGAAACCGATCGCTTGACCCGTTTAGTAAATGATGTCCTTGATCTGTCGCGCCTAGAGTCGGGTCGTCAGTATCTTTTCACTGCGATCGATTTGTCTGAAACGATCGAGCAGACCATCCGTACTTACAAGCTCAATGCTTCTTCTAAGGGGATTGAACTAAGCCATGAGGTAGTTATGGGTATTGAAAGAATCTGGGGTAACTACGATCTGATTTTGCAGGTTTTATACAATTTGGTTGGCAATGCTCTCAAATTTACCGAGTCAGGTGGCAAAGTTACGATCCGCGCCTACCCCCACCAAGATCAAACTACTACGCAACCCCATCGCATTGTGAACTATGTGCGGGTCGAGGTTGAGGATACTGGCTATGGCATTCCTGCGGAAGATTGCGATCGCATTTTTGATCGGTTCTTCCGTGTGGAAGATAAGGTGCATACCCTTGAAGGTACTGGGCTGGGGCTATCAATCGTCCGCAATATCATTGAGAAGCATCACACTGTTGTCAATATCAAAAGCGAGGTAGGTGTGGGCAGTACTTTCTGGTTCGATCTCAGCGTCTTTCAAGATCGCTGTGATTTGCCTAATTCTGATGATGTGGAAAATGCTGAGAATTTAGAGCTTGCTGTAATGTAAGTAGTCAAAAGCTGTGGCGCGTGCGCCACAGCTTTTGACTGTCTACTCTGAATAGAGCCGCCGAAATCGAATATCAATTTTGGCGCTTTTTTCTCGATTACATTTCGCACAAAGGGTATGCAAATTGCTCATGTCATTCTCTCCAGTTTGCGCTAGAGGAATAATATGATCGATTTGCAATGTTTTGGCGGTAAGGTCAATTTTGAGACAGCTTTGGCATTGGTAATTATTGCGCTCAAAAATCTTCTCTCTAACTTCTTTCGGAATTGAAATGCGTGGTGTTTTGTCAGACATGGCGATCTTATAGGTATGAGAAAGTGGAGATCCCCGACTTTTTGTACGCTTAGCACAGGCAATCTTTGCTTTACAAGAAAAGTCGGGGATCTAGGGATCTGTGCATTTACAGGTTTCTTGGGCTTATAAAATGGCTAGATCGGTCGATTCTTCAGTAGATTCCTCTGTTGGTATCACTTCAACATCAACGAAATCAGGCATAGCATCAGGTACAACGACAGCAACTGATAAATCAGAATCACTGATAATTGGCAATTTCTTGCGTGTCAACTGCATTGCTTCTAAGCAATTATTAATGTTAGAAACTGCTGCGTTGTAAGCATCAATATTTTGCTTGACTTCACCTTGTAAACGACGATTATTGTCAACCTTCGATTGAGCCTCTTTTTCCAAGGTTTGAGCCAGATACGCGCGAGCGCGATCATATTGCTGCAAGATTTTATCTGCTTGTTTTGATGCCCCACTGAGCAAATGGGTATTTAGAGTTTGATTGATTGTTTGGCGGAAAGTGCGAACTACCGTGTCTTTAATCTTAAACTCAAAATCCAGTTTGAGAAGCTGACGAATTGCTGGCTCAGACTCAATCATGCTCTGATAATCATAACCACGACAAGCCTGTGCTAAAGCTTGTTGCAACGAAAATCCACCAATTGGGTCGCTATAAAATGTGGGTCGTTCACGCACATAGCGATCGCATTCAGTCTTAGCTTCATTTACTAAAGCTTCAGATGCTTTCACCATCAAACTTTGCAAATAGGCTTCGGTATCGCCGTCATTACCCAGCAAACGATAAAGTTCAAGGTAATAATTAGCCTTCTTAATCTTTTCAATTAGATTCTGGAAGAAATTAGTAACGATCTCTTTGGAACATTCCACCAACACATCTTCTAGTTCATTGGCTAAAAAATAGAAACCTTCAGCCAAGATTCCCATTACAGGTACAACGGAGTTGCGGCGATGACTGGCTTGAGCGCGTTGATGTACGACAGCTACAGAAAAACTAACAATCAATTCATCTAAACGCTTCACCATCCGTGTTTTCAGTTTCAAGTAATCCGCTTCTAAAAACTCATTACGATCGCTTGCAACTGCCTCGTTGACTTCTTGAGCAATATGCTCATACAGGCGATCGCCAATTTGTTTGAGATCGTGACTGAGCTTCTGTAACTCTTGTGACTTGATTGCCTCAATATCGCGAGGTTGACTCTCAAGTTGCAACCAAGCTTCGAGATAGGTCTGACGCAGGGCAATACAAATCGGTTGCAGGTCATCGGCAAGATCGGCAAATAGCAAAGGACGCTTCTCTGTCGTCAGATAGCGCGTAATCGCCGAGCGAAACTCTTCGATGCCGCTATCCTTAATCAGTTGATTGATTAGTCCCGTTCCCGAACTGCTGAGCAAGCGTACATACTTCTCGTTCTTGACATTCGTTTCCAAAACGCTGTAGGGAATAGGGAACTTAGTAATATCAAGCTTGCCCGAAACTAGGCAATAGCTATTAAACTCATTGACAAACTGTGGTGTCCCTTCATCACCACCAACAGACTTAACACTTTCCGCAAATACTGAGTCCAGACCAAAGCGATCGCTAGAACTTGTATTTTTAATCTGACTGCCATAAAAGCCAAGCAAACCGCTAGTTTTATAGATTTTCGAGCTATTGCGAAATTGACTGGAGATCGTATTATTTAGGCGATCGCGCAGTTGGTCATTTGTCCAAGTCTCATCAATGCGATTAAACACATAAAACACGCGATCGCGAATCCCTGCGTTACCCTGCATTTTCTCGCTCAGTTCGGTCTCCTCAGAAGTCATTTCCCCCGTTGCTGCTGTCTTCAGCACAAATACTACCGCCGAGGTGTCGGGATGCTCAATTTTATCAAAGGTCAAAGCTGCATCTTTCTTAACAGGAGCATCAATCCCTGGCGTGTCAATGATCACATTGCCATCTTGCAATAATGGATGGTTGCAATAATATTCCACGCGCTTGAGGACAGCGCTATTTGCGCCACGTCTAGCATAGTCCGCCGCCTTTTTGAGATTTTCAAACCCAAACTGCTCCATCGAGTAGGTCGAGTTAGCAACTGAACTAATGCGATCGCGGTTATTGATAAATCCTTCAATCAACAAGTTTAGAGCATCAGCATCTTTAGCACGTTTAGATTTACTCTTGCCACCTTCCTGCTCAATTACTGTCAGCGTCAGCGTTTGCAACTGTTTTAGCACTTCAACTTGATTTACATTGCTCGGTGCAACCTGTCCAATTAACTGGCATAAAGCTTGAATTTGTTCGCGGACTTCCACCTCACTCAAGAAGGTCAAAACCACTCGTTCTTCACCAGCCTTAGCAAAAGCAATCTTGCATTCTGTGCCTGTGGCGTGTCCTTCAGCACTGTAAAGCAACTCGCGCTCCAACAGCGCATTAATTAACATTGACTTGCCAGCGCTAAAAGCTCCAGCAAAGACGATCTCAAAAGTCGGGGCGATCGCTTTTCTCAGAGAAGCCTGAACGATACTGCCATCCTGCTGCGATCGTAAATTTGGTTCTTGCTGTAAAAGCTGGAGGATTACTTCAACTTGAGACTGTAGGTCTTGACATTGTGGAAAAATATTTGTCAGAGTCATAATGCTAGTAGTTAATTGATTTAAGTTAAGTAAGCAGCCCCAAACTTCGATCATGAATGCATCATTACTTTATCTTGTAAAAGTTAGAATCAATTATTTATTTGCATATACAGCGCAAAGCGCTGTAATAAAACCCAGATAAATTTTTGAAAGTGCCGCTTCGCGGCACTTTCAAAAATTTATCTGTACTCCTTAAAGTCTCAATAGGCTTGTACTCTTTTTCAAGCTAAGAGTAACCCCAAGAGAGGGTTGAGCTAAAAGGCGTACAAAAAATATCTAATTTTTCGCGCTAACTAGTAGACATTTAAAAAGAATAGATGTATATTAATGAGGTGTGAGGAGCGAACTAAAGAAAAAGCCTAGGAACGAAACAGGGAAAGTAACCTAGGCTTTTTCTTTGGGTTACCGATAAAAAAAGAGAGCCAAGTTATTCACTTGGCTCTCTTTTTTGTTTGAATTTGTTTTGCAGCCTATTGAGGCATTACAGCCTTTTTGAAAGTGTCGCTTCGCGACACTTTCAAAAAGGCTGTAATATATCTAAATCCTCGCCAGCACAAAGGGCGGAATCACCAAACTGGTAAACTTTCTTTCCTTATCAGCATTCCACGCGCTTAGTTCCTCAGCAGATGGATGTCGCAACCAACCATCCTCAATCCATGACTGTACCAACTGGCTATCGTCTTCAGTCAAAGCAATACCGACATCAACAATATCTAAATTAGCCCCAACCAAAATTACTCTTGCTCTCGCTGCATGGGGAGATAACCATTCCCACAGTGCGACATCGACCATTTCTTCAAGGTCTTTTCTGTAATTACTCACTAAAACTCCTCGTCTTCTTCAACTGCACTGTCAGTGCCAATAATTTCTAGATACTTAGCTTTGATGGTTTTAACATCTTGCCACGTTAGCCACTTGGGGCTTCCCTGCTCGCGGCTTTGATTGCGGAGTAAATAGGAAGGATGAAAAATTGGCATCACCAATCTACCTTCCCACTCGTACCATTGCCCACGTACTTTTGTAATTCCTAGCTTCACACCCAGGATCGACTTGAGCGAAGTTGCACCTGTTAGCAAAATGATCTTGGGATCAATAAGACGAATTTGCTCTAGTAAGTAAGGCTTACAGGTAGTAGTTTCTATTTCCGTGGGGACGCGATTATTGGGCGGACGACATTTGACCGTATTGCAAATATAGATATCCTTGTTAGTGTCAAACCCGACTGATTCCAAGATCTTGTCTAAGAGCTGACCCGACTTTCCTACAAAGGGTAATCCCGACAGATCCTCTTGTTCGCCAGGCGCTTCACCGATTATTAAAATTTTTGCCTTGCGATCGCCTCTCTCGACAACAACATTAGTACGAGTCGGCGCGAGTGGACATTTTTGACAGTTGCAAGCAGCATCTCGCAATGCATCAAGACTAGCAAACTGTTCATTTACTGGAACCGATGTCGATACCGCAGGGCTAGAGCTTTTGGGAGAGCGCGCAGTCTTTTTGTCAGTTACAGTTTCAGCAGAGCGATCGGCTTGAGGAAGATCTGTCAAAGGAACCTCTGACGGGGTCAAGTCAAACAGGTTCATTTGTTCTTTGTCATTCATAGATCAGGATATGCGCCCCAAAATCATTGATTAGTCCTAACATTTTATACCAAGTTAGAAAATGGCGTTGCCATTTTCTATAGCTTTCGCCAAGTGATCAAAAACCAGAAGAGAGTTGCAGCGCTCCGCGCCGCAACTCTCTTCTGGTTAGCTATAACTTTCGGCGCTTTGCGCTCAAACTCGCTTCTTAGCAATTATCAACTCACCTTACGCAGAGCGAAGATAGTCCCCTCATCCCCCAACCCCTTCTCCCACGAGGGTAGAAGGGGAGTAAGATTAGTTTTCTAGTTCCCCTCTCCCTTAATGGGAGAGGGGTTAGGGGTGAGGGTCTTAGCAACTTCTGCGTAAGGTAAGTTATCAATAAAAAGCCAGCCTAAGGCTGACTTTTTATTGATAATTACTTTGAGATTTTAGCTAATCCATTCAGGAATCGCTTCTTCTTTAGTATTGGTACGACGCTCAAGTGTTTGACGCTCGAACTTCATATGGATTGCCCGATTTTGTTCGCCATCTGCGGCAACCGCGAAGATAGGATAATCCTGAACTCCATCTTGGAATGATGTATGGAATCGGAATGTTCCATCAGGATTTAGCTTGATTGGGCGACCGCCAATCGTGACCGAAGCATCAGGTTCTGTTGCGCCGTAGACAATTAGCTCCGCATCGGCAACTAGCCAAAACTGGCGAGGACGAATTGGGGATTCGCTAGAGAAGAAACTGTAGCTTGACTCAAGCCCAATCCCAGAGTAGTTGATCCCACTAGCACTGATTGCACCTGCTGCACCAGCAAACAATCCTGCACCTGAAGGAAATTCATAGGAACTGAGAGATTCAGGAATCCCAGCCTCATGTTGCATTGAGCCATAGAGTGAGCCAGAAATACGTTGTACCTCTGCTTCGCGGGCAATGTTGAAAATTTCGTCATAGGAGCTATCAACCGATGTCGAGGTTGGAGACTCAGGCTCAGGCTCGGCAACCTTTTTGCTTGGAGGAACGAGCGTGAAGAAGGTTTGCCCCTTGAGAGTTTGATCCCAAGGTACGGTGATGAAGTTATCTTCTACCCATTCTGAAGGGAATACTGGAGGCACATGGACAACTTTAGATCGAGTTAAAACTAACCAACGACCATCAGCACAGCGATAACCAAGTTCGGCTACATAGTCGCGATCGCTAATTGGAATCGGTATGTACCATTCGCGGGCGAGTTCATCGCTGTTGTATTCCTGCAAGTTATTAGGAGTTTGATAGTCCAAATTAACATCAGTAGCATCATACAAACGAAGTGCTAACTGTTGCCCCCCTTGCTTTCTTAGTTCTTCTTTTTGAGAGTTAGGAACATCCCAATAGACATAAGCCCACTGTGGATCTCTAGGCAACAAAACAATACGGCTCTCGCCATAGCCATTGGGTAGATCCCCAATACTTTTATCAATTGCGGCAAGCGGCTCTAGATTCTCTTCTGTTTCTTCACTACCTAGATTAAATTTTGATGCTTCCACGATTTCTTGGGTCTCCAAATTACTGCTATCTACTGATGCTGAGGCTGAGCCCCTAGCCGTAAGGATGGTTTGAATATCAGCTAGAAGCTGAGATTTTCGCATTCGACTGTAGCGAGAAATTTCTAGCTCGGCTGCTACTTTACGAAGTTGACGCAAGGTCATTTCTTCTAGGGGAGGACGTTCCCTCGCCATACAATTAACCTCCAGATGCTTGTTATGTATTTACTGCGATCGCTCATTGGTTTTGATTCAGTGATTAAGCCTAGATTCTCAGTTTGCATTTCAGTAATTAATTACGCTCCAGAGAGATTTTAAAAGTGGCGCTAAGCGCCACTTTTAATAATCTCTCCGGGCTTTATGAAGGCGCTAAGCGCCGTACTGAGATCTTTCTGGTTTGATCACTTAGGAGAACTTAGGAATGATCTAGGTAATTTGTCTGTAACTATGTACATTTTGCCAAATTTTTTTTGTTGGTCAATGGTTACTAGATTTATCTTTGTTTGACTTGATTAACTTAACAAGATTTATCTAGTACAAATACTTAGCTAGAACTAAATACCCGTAATTGTTGTGGGGATCAAAAATATATTTTTTATTGGGGGATCATAATATCAAGATTTCATGACATTGCGATCCCTACTTGACCAGATGGCATCTATAGCAAATCAAAATCGACAGATCTGCATTGGCTAATTAGGACATCTCTCTGAGGCTTGAGACTAAGCTTGGTTAGAGACGCTACTCCAGCATTGAGGTTTGATCTATGTAGTTTGTCCGAAAAGCCATAAGATTAAAAGGACAATAAATGTGTAATTTAGTAACTTTATAAATATGAAGTCAGAACGTGAGTCTTTATTTGCTTCTTTAGATAAATCTTTAAAAATCTTAAAAAATTCTCGGCATGGTCTGGTTCGTGTAGCGATCGCCTCGATGATGGCTTTCTTGGTAGGGATCGGTGGTTTTGCCCCAGACGTGAATGCAGCTTTGTTTACCAGAAAAGAAGATATCCTAACGACTAAAGAAGTTCAGGTTTTAGTTAATGCAGGTTTGACAGGTAACTATGTTGCGGATACGACTGACACCATCAATGTCTTGAAGGAAGCGATTAATTTACCTGAGGACTCTGAAAATCGCACTGCGGTTAGGACTTCAGCAAGGTACAAGATCAATGCTTATATTTCGCGCTATCGAGCAGATCGCGATAAAAGTGGCTTGTACTCCTACACCACTATGTCAACAGCTTTAAATACCTTGGCTGGGTATTACAACGGAACCAGCAAGCGGGCCGTACCTGCAAAAACACGCGATCGCCTCTTACAAGAGTTTGTCCGTGCTGAGTCAGCCCTTGCTCAAGGTCGATAAATCGTTAGCATTACGTGGAGATTTCTATGAATTTACACTGCGTTGCGTGATTGACAACTACTGTATAACTTGAGATCTCCACGAAAAATCAGTCGCAATCATCTCTCAAACACTATTTAGGTCTGGATTGGCGCTATAGGAAATAGATAAGTAGCTAAGCAAAAGAAACCTTAAAACCCGAAAAGCTGTGGCGCACGCACAGCGTGCGCCACAGCTTTTTGGGTTTTAGTTTTCATTACGCCTATCTACTTGTAAAAACTCAGAGTCTTGTGCTGTGGCATGAAATAAGTTTGAGGAAGGGAAAAATTGACAACTAGATTGGTGACCATAAATGAGGCTCTGTACGAATCACAAGCCAATGGCTTTGTTGAAGAACTTTATCAGACTGATGCTAAAGAGTTTTGGCATAGATCAATCGCTGTTCTGCAACAGTTTGCCATGCAAAGTAAGCTCAAGGGCTTACTACTAAGCCATCATCCCCATATACTCACTAATCCAGTATTTCTTCAAACTGATTTGCAGACTTGGGTATTTACCGCTAGTAGATCATCGTTGTTTCCCAGAGGAAACTTGCCGTTAGAGGACACGCAGGTTGTTCAGATTGCCAAAAACGATGACCTTATGCATGAATGGTTCTGCATTATGGTGACTGAAGCATTTAGCATTGTGATTACTTCTTCACAAAAAACTCATAGCTGTGCTTGGTCTCTTCATCCTCAAGCAATTCAATCCGCGATCGCGGCGCTAAGTTCGCGTCTGAGACGTGCAGAACAACAGGAATTATTGCAAAGTAAATTGCAGCAGTTTCCTTTAGTTATGCCAGACTATAAAGTGATGTCTAGGTTTGGGGCAATCTTGATGGCGCAGTCTTCGATGCAGCAAGAACTACCGATTCCTGAGATTCAAGAGGTAGACATCATCAAAGCAATTACCCATGAAGTGCGGACACCGCTGACGACAATCAGGATGTTGGTGCGATCGCTAAAGAGACGCAAAGATGTGTCAACAGAAGTAAAAACTCGATTAGAGCAAGTTGATGCGGAATGTACGGAGCAGATTGAAAGGTTTAACCTGATATTTGAAGCTGCTGAGCTTGATAACTATCCCATTATGATTGAGGCGACTAAAATTGAGGACATCCTTAGTGATGGCTTTTTGCGCTGGCAAGAACACGCTGTTAGGCGGCAGATATCTCTAGAAATGATCCTACCAACAGAAATAGCTACTATTTCTAGTAATGGGTTACTCCTATCTCAAATTCTCAATGGATTGGTTGATCGTTTAATTCGTAGTTTTCCACCAGATAGCCATATTCAGCTAGTTCTCACTAGCGCAGGCGAATATCTAAAATTGCAGTTTCAATCACAAGTGATGCGTCAGGGTGGCGGAGATTTGCCATTACTCAAGGCTGTTGGGCAATGGTTGATGCTTCAGCCTGAAACGGGGACATTGAGTTTGAGTTTGCCAACCACTAAGACACTATTAAGGGCGCTAGGTGGCAAGCTGACCGTGAGAATGCATTCCACAAGTGCCGCCTATGACGGCGAAATATTGACTATTTTTCTGCCCTTTATGTAGCCCTTAAAACCCAGAAAGCTGTGGCGCACGCGCAGCGTGCGCCACAGCTTTCTGGGTTTTGAGGTTTCTTAGGTCTAGCGCTTTGCGCTTCCTTCAAACCCAAGAAATTTTCAAAAGGCTGGCTTCGCCAGCATTTTTTAAAAATTTCTTGGGTTTCGAGAAAACATGAGGCGCACACAGCGCGTGCGCTTCATGTTTTTGGGTTTTATATTTGATCCTAGTTACTTATAAAGTTAAACTCATGGGATTAACTTTTTCCATTTAAGATGTCAGATTTTAAAATTTTTGATAACGATATTGATTTTGATACCCTTCAGGAATATTTAGGATCGGGAGCGATCGCTATTGATACAGAAGCGATGGGATTAATACCTCGGCGCGATCGCCTGTGTCTAGTGCAGATCTGCAACGATCAAGAAACCGTTAGTATCGTCCGCATTGGTCAAGGTATTAAGGAAGCTCCAAATCTCAAGTATTTGTTTGAAGCACCCGATGTAACTAAAGTTTTTCATTATGCTAGATTTGACGTAGCCATGCTGGAAGCGCATCTCAGTATTGCCACCCATCCAATTTTCTGTACCAAGATAGCTAGTAAACTTGCGAGAACCTATACAGACAAGCATGGACTCAAGGAACTTGTTCGCGAATTGCAGAAGATCGATCTAGATAAAACCTCACAATCTTCAGACTGGGGCAATGTGATTGAACTAACCGAAGATCAACTAAAGTATGCAGCCAATGATGTGCGATATCTTCTATCAGTTCACCATAAGCTGATCGATATGCTAATTCGAGAAAATCGCTATGACTTGGCTAAGGCTTGTTTCGCCCATATTCCTACTCTCGTTTATTTGGATTTGCTAGGTTATGCTGATGTGTTTGCTCATTAAAGGGTACAGAGAAATTTTTAAAAGTGACGCGAAGCGGCACTTTTAAAAATTTCTCTGGGTTTTACAAAAGCGCAAAGCGCTGTATCGAATTTGGAATTAAACATCATGAAGGGATTTCGAGCTAGTTTTTTAGATGTAATCGCCGATCCATTTTATAGAGAAGAATCTGAATGTATTCGTTATTTTGCTGACGGGTTGCTGGTGGTTGCCAATGGCAAGGTTCAAGAAATAGGAAACTACGCCGATCTACGAATTAGATATGCAGATATTCCAATTATTAACTATAGCGATCGCTTGATAGTTTCAGGTTTCATCGATACGCATATTCATTTTCCTCAAACCGAGATGATCGCTGCCTATGGTGAGCAATTGCTGGAATGGCTAAGTACATACACATTCCCAACTGAGGGCAAATTTAGCGATCGCAACTATGCTCAAAAGATCTCTTCTATCTTTCTTGATGAACTATTGCGAAATGGAACTACGACCGCTCTAGTATTTGCCGCCGTATTCCCGCAATCAGTTGATGCTTTTTTTGAAGAGGCTCAACGTCGCAACCTCCGCATGATTGCAGGTAAGGTGATGATGGATCGCAACGCGCCAGACTTTTTGACCGATACGGCTGAATCTTCGTATGCAGAAACTAAGCAACTCATCGAAAAATGGCACAAATGCGATCGCCTCCTCTATGCAGTCACTCCAAGATTTGCGATTACTTCCACCTCTGAGCAGTTATCTAATGCAGGAAAATTACTGGCCGAGTTTCCTGATGTTTATTTGCATACACATCTCTCTGAAAACATTAAAGAAGTAGAAACAGTTGCCGAGTTGTTTCCTGATAGCGAAGGATATCTAGATGTTTATGATCGGGCGGGACTTGTGGGGGAGCGCTCAGTATTTGCTCACGGAGTCCAGCTAACTGATGTAGAATTTGCCAAATTGTCCAATGCAAAAGCCGCGATCGCCTTCTGTCCAACTTCTAATCTGTTTTTAGGAAGTGGATTATTTAAACTAGAAAAGGCTAAATCCACAGAAACTCCTGTGAAAGTTGGACTAGGAACCGATGTGGGTGCAGGAACAAGTTTCTCAATACTGCGGACTGCAAGCGCAGCTTACCAAGTTGCTCAGTTGCGATCGCAAAAACTTTCGGCTTTTCAGTCTCTATTTCTAGCAACTTTGGGCGGTGCAAGAGCGCTATGTCTTGAGGACAAATTAGGTAATTTGGAAGTTGGCAAAGAAGCTGATTTTGTTGTTTTAAATTTACGTTCAACAACGATTATGGAGTTAAGAAATCAACCTTTTAATGCATCTAATCCACTCACATTAGCCGAAATTTCTGATCAATTATTTGCCACATTAATTATGGGTGATGATCGGGCGATCGCCGCAACTTACATCATGGGCGAAATAGCATACTCACATCATTTATAGCTTTGTTAGGACATACAGCGCTTTGCGCTCAAACCTGAGTTCGTTTAGCTATAGAGTTGCGTTAGAATGGACAAACTAAGCGATATAAATTATCGTTTACGTTGGTTCTTGATATACAGTGGAGAAATTAATGTCAAAAGAACAAAAGGGTAATAA
Source organism: Pseudanabaenales cyanobacterium (assembly GCA_038215315.1). Lineage (GTDB taxonomy): Bacteria > Cyanobacteriota > Cyanobacteriia > Pseudanabaenales > Pseudanabaenaceae > Pseudanabaena. Next base: position 3,173 of record JBBQRB010000012.1, on the reverse strand, counting down.
AGAGTCTAAAAAACCCAAAAAAGATCCTTCTGAAAAGAAAGAAAAGAAAGATCCTAAAAGGTACGATTAAAAATAGAGAGGCGGCGCATTGCGCCGCCTCTCTGCTTTTGGGGATTTTAAAATTCAGCGCTTTGAGGGAATCTAGGGAAAGGAATCACATCACGGATATTGCCCATGCCTGTGATGAACTGGACAAGACGCTCAAATCCCAGTCCAAAACCTGCATGAGGCACAGTCCCATAGCGGCGCAAATCTAAATACCACCAATAGTCTTCAGGATTTAAACCCACACTGCGGATTCTTGCTTCTAGTACATCAAGTCTCTCTTCACGCTGGGAGCCACCGATAATCTCCCCAACCCCCGGCGCGAGGATATCCATCGCTCTTACAGTCTGGCGATCGCTAGCAGTGCCTTCATTGACGCGCATATAAAAAGCCTTAATTCCTAAAGGATAATCCATGACGATGACAGGCTTTTGGAAATGCTCTTCTGCTAAAAATCTTTCATGTTCTGATTGCAAATCTAAACCCCATGACACAGGGAATTCAAATTTCTTGCTAGATTTTTCGAGAATGGCGATCGCTTCTGTATAAGTAATCCGCTCAAACTGCTGATCAACAATTTTGCGGGCATTTACCATCACCTGATCGCTCACGCGCTCTTGGAAAAACTCCATATCTTCAGGGCAGGTTTCCAAGACATAGTTAAAAATATATTTAAGAAAGTCTTCGGCGAGGTCAGCATCACCTTCGAGATCACAAAAGGCGACCTCTGGCTCGATCATCCAAAACTCGGCAAGGTGTCGTGATGTATTGGAGTTTTCGGCGCGGAAAGTGGGACCAAAGGTATAGACATTAGAAAAGGCGGTTGCCATAATCTCAGCTTCTAACTGACCACTTACAGTCAAAAAGGCAGGCTTTCCAAAAAAGTCTTCCGTAAAATCAACGGGTTTTCCTGCGGCGGCAACCTTATTGAGATCAAAGGTAGTTACGCCAAACATTTCCCCAGCACCTTCACAGTCACTAGCAGTAACGATCGGCGTATGTACCCAAATAAATCCACGTTCTTGGAAAAATTTATGCACCGCATAAGCACAGGCATTGCGTACTCGAAATACTGCACCAAACATATTGGTGCGTGGACGTAAGTGAGCAATTGTCCTTAAAAACTCAATGGAGTGGCGTTTCTTTTGCAAAGGATAGGTTTCAGGATCAGCATTACCAAATACTGCGATCGCTGAGGCTTGCATTTCCAGCTTCTGCCCTTTGCCCATCGACTCAACCAAAATGCCAGAAGCTTCGATTGATGAACCCGTATTGATTTGTTTGATTAGAACTTCATAATTATCAATGGTTTGCGGCAATACAATTTGCAAACCTTGCAGTGAAGAACCGTCATTTAATTCTAAAAAGGCTATTCCCTTACCTTCGCGCTTTGTGCGTACCCACCCTCTTACGGTGCAAGTCTCGCCAATCTGTCCGCTAGTTTGCGTTCCACGTAACAAATCAATAATTCTTGCAGATGCCATACGCTAGGAATAACCGAATAAAGATAATCATAAATATTTGCGATGCTACTCATTTCCCAACGAAAGATTAGACGTTACGGCGCACCGCGCCACAACGATAATTTCTCGGATTTAATGTTTAGTCCTATGCTGGGAAGGGAGTATGTATAAACTTTCAGTTCAGAGTAGCTAGCGCTTAGTTGTCATAAGCCATTTCACGAATTAGGGGCAGTCGGTCACTGATGTAGTCGCTGAGGTCATTTTGTTGATGAGAGTCCAGATTAGATAGCTGTTTAACTTGATCAACTAATAGACTCATTAATACGTCGTCATCAAGATTTAAAAGCATATTTGGCTGAGCCTTGCTCACCGAGTCCCAAACGAGGCGAATTATAGCAGGTGTCATAGCTATTACTTTTATCCTTAATGTTTTCCTAATTATTTATTAGGTTAGTCCATATCACTACTAATACTGTCTAAGATCACACAAAACGAAATAAAAGACACCTCTCTTAAGATCGATTGACTACAGCACTGCGCGCTCAAATCGGAAGCAAAAAAAGCCCTGAAAGTATTATAAGGAGATACTTTCAGGGCTTTTTTTATAGTTGGTTTGTTTAAGAATTGCTGTAAATTATGCCTTTAATTATTTTTTGTCTTTAAGTTTTATGTGTAATGTTTATATATATAGCTTAAAAAAGGTGTTTGATGGCTAGACAAGTGGAAATTTGGAATGATTGCTCAGAAATTGCCTCTAGAGCATTAATGCTATGTCAAATTGCCTACAGTCAGGCGATCACTAAAAGTGACCGATTTACGATTGTGGCGACGGGAGGCACCACTCCTAAAGCTTTGTATGAACTTTTGGCAACAAAAGATTGGGATTGGTCAAAAGTTCATGTATTTTGGGGAGATGAACGCTACGTGCCAGTTTCTGATCCGCAGAGTAATGAGGGCATGACGCGGAACACATGGCTTGATCGAGTTGTAATTCCTGCAGCAAACATTCATGCTATTTCGACCGATGCCGATGATCCTGCGATCGCTGCTACTCAGTATGAGCAGCATATACAAGATTTTTTCGGTATTGAAGCAGGGCTATTTCCTCAATTTGATTTGATTTTGATGGGCATGGGTGATGACGGACATACGGCTTCATTATTTCCCCATACCGATGCGCTCAAAGTACGCGATCGCCTGATAACTGTGGGTAACAAAGACGGACAGCCTCGCATTACGATGACTGTGCCTTTGATCAATCAAGCTAAAGAAATCTTATTTATGGTCGAAGGAGCAGTCAAGGCAAAAGCCCTAACTGCGGTGCTGGCAGCTCAAGGTGATGTGAATCAATATCCTTCGAGATTAATTACAGGAAATGCGATTTGGCTATGCGATCGCACGGCGATGAATCAAAAAAAATGAGATTAACTTAAGTAATCATGCCGCGATCGCACAGCCATCGCTACATAATCTTTTATAACTGTCGCCAAATGTCCTAGGACAAAGTAAAAGATTAGCGGTGGGGGGGGGGGGGGGGGGGCCCCCCGCAGGTTAAGTGGGGGGGGGGAGGTGGAGGGAGGAGGGGGGAGGTAAGTGAATTTTTTGTTTTTAAGTTAGAAGAAGCAAAAAAAAAAGAAAGACAAAAAGAAAAAGGGGAGGAGGAAA
>JBBQRB010000011.1:0-25739 GCA_038215315.1 Pseudanabaenales cyanobacterium | reverse complement strand
GATACTGCGGCTTTGTGTATAACAGAGCCAGAAGATGAGTTGGGGGGCGGGGCGGCCCCCCACCAAATTATATACAGGGCGACGCGGGGGGGGGGGAGGGGAAGCCCAAAAAAAAATGGGGGGCCAATTTTTAAAAAAATTTCCCCCTCTTTTGTTTTGGTTCTCCGTCCGCGCCCCCGGGGTTTTTGTTTTTACTTCTTTGGGGGCGGCCCCCCCCCCCCCCCCAACTCATCTTCTGGCTCTGTTATACACAAAGCCGCAGTATCCAGTAAAAGTTTTACTGGATAAAGACAAATTTGCCACTATTTCCATCAGCTTCCATTTTAATCTGGGCAACAAAAAACTGTTTCTGAACGATTTCACCTTCAGGTGTAAACGAGATCTCACCAAGGGGAGTAATGTATTTGCCAGCGAGCAAAGTCTCATTTAACTTAGTACGAAGCTGCGGCAATGGCAAAGTACCTAGTTTGGTATCTTTGTCGATCGCACGCAATGCCTCCACAAACACTTGCACACTGGCAAAAGCTTGAGCGCTGAACTGAGGTGGTTCTTTTTTATTTTGTTCCGTGTAGAGTTTACGGAAAGTATTGTTAACTTCGTTATCTAGTTCGGGACTGTAAGCTTGAGCGATGATAATTCCATCGCAAAGAGCTTTGCATACAGGCAGAATGTTGGAAGTATTTAAACCATTTCCACCAATAATCAGACCTTTATAGCCTAGCTCTCGTAATTGCTTGACTAAATTACCACCATCAACTGATAGTCCTGAAATAATAATTAAATCTGGCTTGATGTTAATCGCGTTGGTAACTTGTGATTGAAAGTCCGTATCTGTAGTTTGGAATGTTTGCACAGTGGCTAATTCCAAACCTTTCTGCTTCACAGTTTCCTGAAAAGTGGCAGTTTCCGACTTGTTAAATGCATCATTTTGAGCGAAGAAAACAGCTACTTTTTTAATTTGCGGATTAATTTTGAGGGCAGCTGCGATCGCATTGGGAGCGACTATCGCCACGGGGGCAGATACCCTTGAAATGTACTTGCCAATCTGAGGAATTCCTTTGGCGGTGTTTGATGGTGCAATTACAGGCACTCCTGCGCGTTCGGCGATCGGGTCAGCGCTGAAGGCTTGTTGGGATAGAGTTGGTCCCACAATGCCAACGACTTTATCTTGCGAGATCAAGCTGTTAAATGCATTGATTGTGCCTTGTTCGTCCCCTGTGGTGTCCTGAAAAATAAGACGAATCGGCGTACCATTTATGCCACCCTGCTGATTAAAATATGTTTCAGCAATTTTTGCACCTGTCACTTGCTCCTGTCCTAGCAGAGCCACGTTACCTGACTGAGCAACGGCAATACCGATGGGAATAGCACTAGTGTTGTTAACTATGTTGGGGCTGTTAGGATTAGGAGCCTCGGTTTGACCGCAAGCCACAATTAGCCAGCAGGACATTAAGCAGGCGATCGCGTAACTTAAAAGTTTTTTAATATCTCTCATAAATTCAGAAAAAGTCTTAAACAAGAAGCCTTAATCATCATAATTTTGAAGTGAGCATTTGGTACAGCACTTTGCGCTGTGATAAAAACCAGTAAAATTTTTAAAAGTGCTGCGAAGCGGCACTTTTAAAAATTCTACTGGTTCGGGTTCGAGCGCAAAGCGCTGTAAGTAGTCAGCCATCTGCTTTAACTAATCTTCAGTTTCATCTGAATATGCAATCGGCGATCGCGAAATTACAGTGTTTTGCAGCTTTCCAATACCTTCGATTTCTATGTAAATGCGATCGCCATTTTCCATAGGTCCTACCCCTTCAGGAGTGCCAGTCAGGATAATGTCGCCAGGCAGTAAGGTCATAATTTGGCTAATGTAAGCAACGATGTAGTCTGGCGAGAAAACCATTTCATCAATAGTCGCAGACTGAAATGGCTTTTTGACATCGTTTACAAAGGTTTGGATCATTGCCGTAGGACTAATCTCTTGCACAATCCAAGGGCCTAAAGGACAAAAAGTATCAAAACCTTTACCCCGAGTCCATTGACTATCGCTCCTTTGCAAATCGCGAGCCGTGACATCGTTGGCGATCGTGTATCCCCAAATGCAAGCGATCGCTTGCTTTGGGGAGAGATTAAAGCAGCGCTCACCAATTACTAAAGCTAGCTCACCCTCATATTCGACTCGTTTAGACTGCGGCGGCAATACAATCTCTGCTTCGGGATCAATGATCGTTGTGGTTGGCTTAAGAAATAGGATTGGTTCTTTAGGAACTTCTCCACCCATTTCGGCTGCATGAGCTGAGTAGTTTTTACCTACGGCAACGATCTTACTTGGTTCGCATGGAGCCAAAAGTTGATAAGTGTCTGGCGCTAATAGTTCACCAGTTGGCTTCCCTCCCAACCAAGGTACTGAGTCTAGTATTTTCACAGACTGGTTTAGCTCTAGCAATCCGTAATAAAACTGTCCTTGGGAGGTTTTCACGCGAACGTAACGATCCGCCATAGCATCTCATTTGTATCTAAATATTAAGGAAAATATTGAGAGCGTCAATATTGCAGATTTGATTATATAGCAAGCATCATAAACCTAAATGGCTATGCAAAAAAAACAAAGAGCTATGGCGCACGCGCAGCGTGCGCCATAGCTCTTTGGGTTACTTATCACCAGTTCATCTTGGACTTTCTCATCTTCGTAGCTACGCTAGTTTGAATTAAGATCCTTGCACAGACAATTAGACAATTATAAATATGAATTTATCAACCTTGATCTTGCTCTCTTTAGGTGTTGGAGTTGGATTTGGAACTCTGCTAAACACGACTTTTCCTGAATATATTGAATTAATTAATCTGAATATCCTAGTTCCAGTCGGAGAAGCTTTTTTAAGGCTAATTCAGTTTGTAGTGGTTCCCATAGTTTTTTCTTCTCTAATCATGGGTTTGACTAGGATTCAAGGTGCTGGTCAAGTCGGGCGTTATACACTTAAGTTAATGACTAGCTATGTGATTACTAGCACGATCGCCTTGGGTGTAGGTATGGGTACAGCCTATTTCTTGCAACCAGGAAATGGAGTGAGTGGCTTTTCGCTCTCGGAGTCTCTCAATATCACGGAAGCACCTTCCCTAATATCTTGGTTAGTCAGCCTCATTCCCATCAATCCTTTAGAGTCTCTTAGCAATGGCAATCTATTACAAATTATTTTTTCCGCAGTTTTATTAGGTATTGGCATTCAGCTAGCTGGGGAGAAAGGTAAACCATTTGTGGAATTTATTGAGAGTGTTTATCACGTTAGCGAAAAGACTTTATCGATTATTTTATACGTTGCGCCGTTTGGTGTATTTGCGTTGATCAGTTCTGTGATTGCAACACAGGGATTGGAGCTAGTTGCTAAACTATTTCTCTACGTTTTAGGATTAGTAATTGCTTCCTCGATCATGATTGCCTTGGATATGATCGTGCTGTTGTTTCTCAAGGCTAGTCCGATCAAATTTTTGCGTAGTCTTTCAGAAGCGATCGCCTTAGCTTTCGGAACTGCTAGCTCTAATGCCGCCCTGCCAGTGGTATTACAAAACATTCAAGAGAACTATGGTTTGCGTGAAGAGATAGCTAGCTTTGCTATTCCTTTAGGTACGGCTCTCAAGAGAGATGGCGCGGCAATTTTACAAGGATTTAATGCTTTGTTTGTGACTCAGATTTATCAAGTTCCTTTAACGCCATCCCTCGTCACGGCGATCGCTGTCAGTAGTTTGCTTGTGTCATTCAGTACTCCAGGAGTGCCTGGTTCGGCACTGATCACTATGGCAACGGTTCTATCTGCGTCAGGATTACCGCTTGAAGCGATCGCTTTGGTGGCAGGTATTGATCGCCTGACCGATGGGTTTAAGACTGTTGTAAATATTATTGGCAACAGCACTAATGCGATTATTCTTAGCCATTGGGAAGCTGAGTCAACCAGTGAGGCTGTGGCTTCGACGACACTCAGCTAAAGTGGAATGATGGCGCAGTGGCAGATGTTTTAGGAATAATTTTATAATTCTACATCTTCATAAATTTCTGAAAGGGCGATCGCTAAATCAATCGACTGCAAATATAAATTGTCGCCAGCGCCTAAAGACTGCACCAACCAACCGCCATCGATATCCCTACGATAAAGTTCTACTTTCGTTTCAGATTGCGAAACTAGAACGTACTCTTGCAAAGATTCCAGTTTTTGATAGTTAAAAAGCTTCTCTCGCCGATCTAACAAAGCTGTTGAGGGGGATAGAACTTCTATTAATAGACAAGGTTTCTGTTTGATGTAAGGATCGCTATCGGTGCGATCGCATACCACCATCACGTCAGGATAGTAGGTTGCGTTATCTGCCGCAGCGATCGTTAGTTTCATATCTGAAGAAAAGACGCGGCAACTACTACCGCGTAATTGTGGACGGATGCAAGCAACTAAATTACTGGAAATCACATTGTGATCTTCATTAGCCCCTGCCATTGCAAAAGCCTCTCCATTCACAAACTCATGTTTGGTGGGGCTTGCTTGTTCGTAGGTGAGATATTCTGCGTAGGTTAGGTCTGGTTGTCTAGCAAGCACTGTTAATATCTCCGTTGAAACGGGTTAATATTCTTCAGTCAGTTTCAATTGACTTTAGCTTTTAGCCAAGAACTAAAGTTCTTGGTAACTTGTGTGTACACGGTAGCTTACTGGTAAGAGTTTTAGAACATTTTAACGTAACATCAGCAACTAAAAAGTAGCTAAATTCAGCGTAATATATACAAGAAGTTTCAATTAGCTTTTAATGACCGTTATGCGATCTCCATTCCCAAAAATTTCGCTTAGCCTAGTAATAATTATCCCCTTTGTTTTGCTAATTGGTGGAACGGTAGGATTTGTTTCTTATTTATCATATCGGAGCGGGCAAGAATCGGTCGATCACCTTGCGGATAAGTATCATACAGAATTAAATAGCCGTTTCGTTCAACAGACTTCAGCCTATTTACAAACTCTTGATCGCGTAAATAAAAGTAACATCAGAGACTTACGGCGCGGGCTGTGGAGTTTTGACAACTTTGACAGCCAAGAGCGACAAGCGTTGGAGCAGACGCAGCTAAATTCTTTGCGGGGTGCAGTTATTGGTTTTGGTGCGGCTTCGGGAGGGCATCGGTCGCTAGAATCGCTAAAAGACGGCACTTTTGAAATTAGGGCGGCTCCAAATGGTGGAGGGTTGTTTGAGAAATATCTGATCGCGCCTGATGGTTCTAAAGCTAAAGCTACGCAAACATCAGTATACGTTGATTCGCGAGAGCGTCCGTGGTTTCGGGCGGCGATCGCAGCAAAGAAACCTGCATGGACGAAATCATTTGCTTGTGTCTTTACAAGAGAACTTTTAATTGCGCTTGCCGAGCCGATATATGACCTGAAAACTAATGAGTTTTTAGGGGTAACATATGGAAGTCGTTCCCTTGAGGAACTAAGTTATTTCTTGCGAAGTATCGATCTTAAATCGGGTGCGGCTTTTATAATGGAAGCCGATGGGACGTTAATCGCAACTTCTACTTCGGAAAAGCCCTATCAAATTCTTTTAAATGATCCTAATGAAGAACAGAAAAAATTTGAGCAAAAGCTAGTCAAAGCAAGCGATAGTTCGAGTAAACTCATCAGTCAGAGTGCCAAAGTAATAAGAGAACGAATTAACGATCGCACTTCAAATTTAAATGAAAATTTGAATGAGCGCAATAGTCTAGTGGATCTGGAAAAAATTGATAAATCGGAAAAATTTGATATCAACGTAAATGGCGATCGCCATCTTGTATATGTCTCTACCTACAAGGATTTGACTGGTTTGGATTGGTCGATCGTTACGGTCTTGTCAGAGTACGATTTTATGCAAGAAATTAACGTCAATCGTACCTACTTGTCATTCTTATATGGATTTGGTTTATTTGCATCTGTCGCAATTGGGTTGTGGGTATCTCGACGGATCACGCGATCGCTCGTCTTCCTAACTAAATCAATGCAAGTTTTCTCTAAAAATGGAATTGAGCCAATACCATCAGTTTTTCACATCGTCGAAGTGGAAACCTTAGCAGAATCTTTTCGTATTATGATGGCTAGACTTCAAGAAGCAGATCGATTTCGTAATAATTACGAGCGCGACTTGGTAGGTCAGGTTACTGAAAAAACCGCCGCGTTGCGAGATTCAGAAGTCAAGCTCAATGACATCTTAAATAACGCCGCCGCGACGATCGCTAGGCTGTTTGTATATTCAGATAGAACTTTGGAACAAGACTATATTTCTAATGACTGCTCGACTATTTGCGGATTGAGTTCGGAAGAATTAAAAGCTGATCCGTCGCTCTGGGTGAGCCTAATCGTGCCTGAAGACTTGCAGGCGGTAGAATCACAAATTTATGCTGACATTTTTTCCGAGACTACTGGAAATTATATTTATCGATTGCGCCACAAAGACGGTAATTTGCGCTGGATTTCTCAAACCAATCATTCACGTTGGGATGAAGCGCACAAAGCTTGGATTGTCACAATTGTTTCTATAGATATTAGCGATCGCAAGCAAGCTGAAGAGTTATTACAAAAAAGTGAGTCGGATTTAATTGAAGCTCAGGCGATCGCCCATATTGGCAATTGGGCTTTTGATATCCAAAGCGAGAAAATTACTTGGTCAAAAGAACTTTTCTATATGTTTGGACTAGATCCAAATCAACCAGAGCCGATTTTTGCCAACTATCTGCAAAGGATTCATCCTGATGATCGAGCATTAATGCAACAGTGCATAGAACAGGCGCGAATTAATGGAAAAACTTATAAAATCGACTACCGCGCAATCCAACCCGATGGCTCTATTCATTACCACGAAGGACGTGGAGAAATTGAATGGAATAATCAAGGGCAGGTCGCTCGACTGGTTGGTACAAACTTAGACATCACCGATCGCAAACAAATAGAAATAGAGTTAATCAAAGCCAAGGAAGTAGCGGAAGCGGCAACTAGAGCCAAGGGCGAATTTCTGGCAAACATGAGTCATGAAATCCGTACCCCGATGAATGGAGTGATAGGCATGACAGAGCTTCTCAGAACCACCAGTCTTGACGAAGAGCAACAGGGTTTTGTGAAAACAATTAAAGAAAGTGGTGATGCACTTTTGACAGTCATCAATGACATTCTAGACTTCTCGAAGATCGAATCAGGAATGTTAGAGATCGAAGCTCACGATTTTGACTTAAGAGAAGTCGTGATCGCAGTTTGTAAATTATTGGAAAATCAAGCCAATAGCAAACAAATTAATCTTCAATATACGATCGCCTCTGATGTCCCCACAAATGTAATCGGCGATCGCAACCGTCTAAGGCAAATTTTATTAAATCTAATCGGGAACGCGATTAAATTTACCCACGCTGGAGGAGTTGACATCTCGATAACTGGTCAAGCCTTACCCGAATCAAATAAGTATCAGCTAAAATTTGCGATCGCCGATACAGGTATCGGCATTCGAGGCGATCGCATTGGCAAACTATTTCAACCCTTCACCCAAGCCGATAGTTCTATAAGTCGCAAATATGGCGGTACTGGTTTAGGACTCACGATCAGCAAGCGTCTAGTCGAGTTAATGCATGGCACAATTTGGGTCGAGAGTTGCGGTCAAGTTGGCGGCGACGCGCCCAAAGATTGGCAATCAGAGTCAAAGACTCAAGGTTCAACATTTCACTTCGCGATCGCTGTTTCAACTAATATCGCGATCGCGCCACAGCAAAAACTTAAAGAAGAATCTCAAACAAGGCAAACGCCAGCCTATCCTCAAATAGCAGTGGAATTCCCTTTAAAAATTTTATTAGTCGAAGATAATCAATTTAATCAAATAGTTGCGATCGCGATGTTAAAACGTCTGGGATATCAGATCAATAATATTGCGAACAATGGATTAGAAGCATTACAAGCCATGGAAAATCAATCCTTCGATCTAGTGTTGATGGATGTGCAAATGCCAGAAATGGATGGCTTAACCGCCGCAAAAATCATTCGCACAAAATTAATGAGTCAAGTTCAGATTATCGCCATGACCGCAAATGTAAGCCCCGAAGATCGCCAAGCTTGTCTAGATGCAGGTATGGATGATTTCATTAGTAAACCGATTGATATCCAAGAAATCATTCGCGTAATTTCATCTATAAGTAGATAAACCCAAAAAACTGCGGCGCACACCACAGCTTTTTAGATTACCCCTACTTACTCAAAGATTCTATTTAGTTTAGGAACCTTCAAGTCCCCATTTTCTAAGCTTTTTAAGATGCTAGGCAGACTTTCTTGACCACCTATTTGCACAGCTTTAAGGATGTATAGACTGTCTTCTAACAGACTTTCTATATTTATGGTCTGGTAGTCAGGAAGATAGACAGGCAAGCGGCTTGTACCCTCACCTAATAAAATTGTAGCTCCATGCCAATTTTGACTATTAAGGTGATAAAGCCCCACCGCTATTTGCAAAATGCCTTGATAAAAAGCGCGATCGCTTTGCCAAGCATTATGCCAAATCTCCTCTAAAACATCATGGCAAGCGTAATAGTCTCCACCATTAAATAGGGCAATCGCCTCCTCAAACATCGGTTCAAGCATCAGTTATATAGACATAGGGATTTTGAAAGCTGAAAGTAGAGTTTATGCCGTCCGCGTAAGTAGAAAACCCAAGAAGCTGTGGCGCACGCTCAGCGTGCGCCACAGCTTCTTGGGTTCTGCGAGCTACTTATGGGCAACACAAACTCTACTTTCATTGATTAAATTAGATCTAAGCAATGATTTGGTAAAAATGCAGTCCAACCGTTATCTAATTTGACGCGACAGCTCACACTGATCACTTGTTCGACAACCCCCTTATGGTTAGCGTATTGCTGACGATTGGCATTAACACAAACGCGATCGCCAACTTTAAATACTTTGCTGGCCGTCTTACTATCTTGCTTTTTGTCTGAGAGATTGGGAATAGCAGCTTTTTTGAGAGTTGGCGCAGAATGAAAAGTTAGGGAGGCTGCTTGCTGTCCGTTGACTTGGTAATTATATCCACGTCCTTGCATTAATTGGAGACTACCAATTTGGACAGTAGCCAAATATCGCACGAAACTTTCAATGGAAATCTCCATAGTCTCGGCTAAGTCTTCAAACATGACAGGATAACTCCAGCAATTTTCACCGACTTGCAGATCAGCCAATTCTTCCCAAGTGTCAAACACCATTTGCCCGAACTGAGGAGGAATTGCTGCATCGAGATCTGCTGATCTTGCCATAGCATTTATAGATACACTCTCAGTAGAGATTGTCTCCAGAGCTTTAAGCAAATTCTGGGCATTGGGATCGCTTGCCTCCGTCCTTACTCGAAGATATTCGAGAACTTGCTCAAACAGATATTCGCTAACATTAACAGCCATAGAAGTACTCGCGCTGATCGCTTTTTAAATTAACATCAATTTGTCTGTAACTTTTAAGCTTGCAATCTTTCTACAGAATAGAAATTTGGCATTACAGCACTTTGCGCTTAGAAAAATCTTTAAAAGTGCCGCTTGGCGGCACTTTTAAAGATTTTTCAGGGTTTTTAAAGCCTCAAACCCTAAGCTCTGTAGCGCAGGCGCAGCGTGCGCCACAGGGCTAACTACTTACCAATTTTTTGGCAGTGCTTCATTGCAGAGCTGATGAATTTCGGCGATGCGATCAAACAACCAAGGATATTTGAGGCGATAGAGGGGAATCAGCTTTAATGGACAAAGCAACGCCGCCGCAGTGAGATCAGCAACACTAAAGCGATCGCCAACCAAATAACCATCCTGCCAAAACTCACTTAGTAAGGCGATCGCATCAGCAAGTTTTATTGCCGCCACTTCAGCAGACTTAGCATTGATGCCATAGCGGATGCGAATTAGCTCAATTACAGCTTGGCTCATCCAAGATGGATCGATATTTTTACCTTCATTCGCCCGAAACTGACAGTAAACAGTTCGAGCCGCCGCGCCAATTGTTTCATCAAAATAATCCTCTAAACGCAAGGCTTCTGCTTGTTGCAGCGCATTGTCTAAATACAGAGGAGGCTGTGGTTGATAGGATTCTAAAAATTTAATAATCTCGGTGGAGTCAGTGACTACAGCAGGACAGTTTTTCTGCTTTGGCAATAAAACAGGGACAGTTGTAGAGTTTGAGAGAGATCTAGTACGCCGTATATGCAAGAGTGGGGTAAGATTTTCGACTTGATAGGAGATTTGCTTGTAGCCTAGAGCCATTCTGGCTTTGCGGCAATAATGAGAGGTACTGAATTGCAATAAAAGCATGGATTCTGGAGACCGCTTCAAAACAATAGTCAAGCTAGGGTATGAAATCCAAGTGATTAGTTGCGGCGTAGAGCGCCGCAACTAATCACTCGTTTAGGATGAAACCCGTAATTATTGTAGAGGGTCGCTGAGCGAAGCCCCGCATTGGGTTTCTTCTTGTCCATGTTGAAAACAAAGTTTTCAACATGGACAAGAAGAAACCCAAGAAATTATCGTTGCGGCGCGGTGCGCCGCAACGTCTAATCTTTTATTGGGAAGGGAGTATGTCACTTGAATTTTAGTTTGACTATAGCTATATCTGTCATTCTTATGGTATATTCTCGTCTAAATTTTTACAGTTTACGGTACTGTCGCCTATGCAAGCCAACCCAGTCTTAAAATCCCCTACCTCGCAGTCTGGTTATCAAGCCTCAGTACCCGTCACTGTGTATCGAGAACTAGCGGGTGAGTTGCAGTCTACTCAAGCAAAACTGTCTTTCTTTCAGTTGCAAAATGAGCAGCTAACCCGTCAAAATCAGATGCTGTTACAAGAATTTGAAGCGATCGCGCAGTCAACAGATCGCGTGCAAGCAATTCTTAGTCAATCAAATTTGCCTGAATCAAAGCTATCGGATGTTTTGGCTGGTATTCGAGCTTCTTCTCAGACTAATGTCGCACCTGCAAAAAATAATCCTCAACCTCAAGGTCGTCCTCCTGCGACCAAGCCACGCACTGCTGATAAGCCAGCTACAACCCAAACTAATCCGCGCAGGGCGGCGGTACAGCAAACAAATAATGCTATTCAAGAGGCTATTTCAAGAGCAAAGCAACTTGCTACTGATACAGCTCCCCAGAGTTCTCAAAATATTCATAACAGTATTCCGCAAGCAGCACATCAAAGCCGAGCTTCTCAAGTTTCTGATGAAGTAATTGCTGGAGAAACTCTTTACTATGAAAGCTCCTTTGCCAGTTTTGATGCTCCAGTTCCCAATCAGTTAGCAAAGACTTTACCCAAGTTAGAAATTAGGGAAGAAATATCTTCTCGCCCTCTACGCACTAATAGCTCAAACGCTGAAGATGCTTCTGAGTCAACGGGGCTGAGTGGTTGGATGCTAGTGCTAACGATCACGGCGATCATTTTGACCTCCTTTGGCGCAGGTTATTTGCTAATGCGTCCATTTGTGAAATAAATTTGTCTTATAGCTATCGCTAGTCTTGAAACCCAAAAGAGGGAGGCGGCGCGGAGCGCCGCCTCCCTCTTTTGGGTTTTATATCCTAACAAGACTGGCGGCAGCCGTACATCACTTTGCGCCCAGACAAACCACAATAAAAATTTTGAAAGCGCAAATCAAGATAAGCTTCTAAAAACATTAATTTTCTGGCAAGCAATGGCAGTTCATTCTTCTCCACAACCCAAAATCATTGTCCTTGATGATGATCCAACAGGCTCGCAGACTGTGCATAGTTGTCTATTGCTTACCAAGTGGGATGTGGAGACTCTGCGAATTGGACTTGCTGACGCATCGCCGATCATGTTTATCCTGACAAATACGCGATCGCTAACACCCACAGATGCGGCGGCTGTGACTCGCGAGGTTTGCCAAAACCTTAAACCTGCCCTAGAAGCTGAAAAAATTCATGAATTTATGATTGTCAGCCGATCAGACTCAACTCTGCGCGGACATTATCCAATTGAGACTGACGTAATCGCTGAAGAGTTAGGAGATTTTGATGCACATTTTCTAGTGCCTGCTTTTTTTGAAGGTGGACGCTTTACTAAGTCCAGTGTGCATTATCTAGTCGTCAATGGCGTACCTACGCCAGTCCATGAGACAGAATTTGCCAAGGACTCTGTTTTTGGCTACCAGCATAGTTATTTACCCGACTATGTTGCCGAAAAAACGCAGGGGCGCATTCCTGCCGATCAAGTCGAGCGATTTTTGTTAGGTGATATTCGGGCTGGCAGTCGTCAACGCTTAGCTAAACTGCATGGCAATAAATGTTGTATAGTTGATGCCGAAAATCAAGCCGATCTTAATCAATTTGCGGCGGACATTTTAGCGATCGCCGCCACTGGCAAGAGATTTCTATTTCGGAGCGCGGCGAGCTTGTTAACGGCTCTAGCCAAGCTACCACCTCAACCGATTGCCGCCGAAGAGATGTCTAAATATATGCGATCGCCAAAAGCAGGTATTGCGATCGTTGGTTCCCATGTCAAAAAAACTACAGAACAACTAGAAAATTTGCTCAAGGCTCCTAACACTATACCTGTAGAAATTGATGTGGCTCGGCTGCTCAATAACCCTGAAATACAGTCCCAAACTCTCAAACAAGATGTTCTAGCTCAAGTACAGCAAGCCCATAGTCTTGGCAAAACTGCCGTAGTATTTACCAGTCGCAAAGAACTAGAGTTTACCGATATTGCCACTCGTCTTGCCTTTGGGCAGTCTGTATCGGCATTACTAATGGCGATCGTCCAAGAACTGCCAGAAGACATTGGATTTTTGATCAGTAAGGGTGGAATCACTTCTAACGATGTGCTTAGTACAGGCTTAAATCTACCGACAGCGAGACTCTTAGGGCAGATTCTTGCAGGTTGTTCTGTCATCAAAACGCCCGCCGATCATCCGCGTTTTCCTGACTTGCCTGTAGTGCTGTTTCCTGGAAATGTTGGTGATGCCAACGCCCTTGCCACAGTTTACACCCGCCTAGCAATGGGTATTCATGACTAAATACTTGCGTTGTCAAAATTAGCATCGGTCAAATCTGCATCTTGGAGGTTTGCATATCGCAAATTACAACCAAAGCAATTAGCCCCCGTTAAATCTGCTTCTTGAAGGCTGGCAAATTCTAGGTGGGCATTACTTAAGTTTGCGCCCCTTAAAATAGCATTTCTTAAAATCGCCCCTTTTAGCATTGCACCACTAAGATCAGCTCCGCTTAGATTTGCACCTCTTAGATTGGCATTACTCAAATCGGCATTGGTCAAATTAGAAAAGCTAAGTGTTGATCGCTCTAAATTTGCGCCTCTTAAGTCTGCTCCACTGAGATCATTCAAATCAAGATCAGCGTCACACAAATTTGTACTGGTTAAACTAATATCTGGAAGCTTACAGCAAGAAAGTTTCATCCCTGCAAAATTTTCTGAATCAAAATCCTTACGCCCCATCTCATACATCTTTTTTAATGCCATTCCCTTTGCTAGGGCATCATTTACGTGAGGATAGACATTAGGGTTTTGAGTAGTTGTCATTGAAGTGGCTCACTAGCTGATACGTTTAGCTACTAAGTAGGCAAGCATGATTAAACCCAAAACCTAAAAAGCTGTAGCGCACGCTGCGCGTGCGCTACGGCTTTTTGGGCTTTAAGGTTTCTTTTGCCCATCTACTTAATAACTAATGAATACAATATAGAACGTTCACCCTATCTGATGAATCACCCTATCGTATTGTCTGGCATTATGTAATTTTGTATAGCGCGTTCGGTAGTTACTAATTCTCCAAAATAGAATTAGATTCTATGAACTTAAAACCAATATACAGTCAAGGTTTTGATGTATGGAAAGGTCGCTCTAAGGAAGTCAGTAAGTATTGTAAGGAGCGCAATCTTTCTGTTTAAAACTAAAACCCAATAGATAGTTGTGGCGGAACTATTTATTGGGTTTTGGGTAACTAGGCAAAAGAAACCTTAAAGCCCAAAAAGCTGTAGCGCACGCTGCGCGTGCGCTACAGCTTTTTGGGCTTTGGGTTTAATTATGCCTACTTAACTTTCCTACTCCCTTCCCAACGAAAGGTTTTGTAGCTGTCCCCAGCCTTACAGTGCTTTGCACTGGATTAAAATCCAGAGAAGTTTTTAAAATCGTGGCGAAGCCACGATTTTAAAAACTTCTCTAAGCTACTAGCCAGAAATTTATGTTGGGTTGCTTTAAAAACTATGTAAGAATATTGCTGTCAGTGGTTAACTAAAATAACTGTGGCTTCGGATTCAATACTTAACTCTTGAACACCAAACCAACTTTACATAGTGAACTTAAAAAATGTCTGAACAAAACGGCGTAATGATGCAGTACTTTCACTGGTATTTACCAGATGATGGAAGTCTATGGAAACAAGTCGCTGAGAAAGTTGAAGAACTAGCTAAAATTGGAATTACTTCGCTTTGGCTACCACCCGCATACAAAGGAACTGCAGGCGGCATGGATGTTGGTTACGGAATTTATGATCTATTTGACTTAGGTGAGTTTGACCAAAAAGGCTCGGTAAGGACAAAATATGGAACCAAAGAGGAATATCTCCATGCAATCAAAGTAGCCCAGCAAGCAGGAGTCAGAATCTACGCTGATCTGGTATTCAATCACAAAATGGGAGCAGATCAGGCTGAAGAGGTGGAAGCCACACCCATGAGTATGGATAACCGCAATAGAGTTATCGGTGAGTTTCAGAAGATTAAAGCATGGACTCATTTTACTTTTCCAAATCGCAAAGGCGCATACTCAACGATGGAATGGCATTGGTGGCATTTTGATGCGATCGACTACAATGCATACAACGAAGGCGAAGATGCAGTCTATTTGCTAAAAAACAAGTCTTTTGCTGACAATGTTGATTTGGAGAAAGGCAACTTTGATTATCTGATGGGCTGTGACCTTGACATGGATAATCCTGAAGTGAAGGGAGAACTCAAGTATTGGGGGGAATGGCATCAAGACACGACTAATGTTGATGGCTTTAGATTTGATGCGGTCAAGCACGTATCTGCTGAATTTTTTCAGGAATGGTTAGATCATGTGCGTCACTACGCAAAGCGAGATCTCTTTGCCGTGGGAGAGTATTGGTCGTATGAAGTAGAGGCTTTGCATAACTTTATTGATGTTACTCAAGGCAAGGTTGATCTGTTCGATGCACCTTTGCACTTCAACTTTCATATTGCCAGCCAAGCAGGGCAGAATTACGATCTATCCCAAATTTTTGAAAACACCTTGGTCAAGGATCAACCTACGCTTGCAGTTACTTTGGTTGAAAACCATGATTCTCAGCCTTTGCAGTCCCTAGAGTCAATCGTTGAAGATTGGTTTAAGCCTCTCGCTTATGCTCTCATACTGTTACGACAGGAAGGCTATCCTTGCATTTTTTATGCTGATTATTATGGCGCACATTACACAGACCGAGGCAAAGATGGTAACGAATATGAAATTTGGATCAATAGTCACCAATGGCTGCTGGACAAGTTTCTATTTGTAAGGCAAAACTTTGCCTATGGCGAACAATATGACTATTTTGATCATCCCAATACGATTGGATGGACTCGCCAAGGTGATAAGGAGCATTTGGGTGGCGTAGCTGTAGTACTAAGCAATAGCGAGGAAGGTCGCAAGTCAATGCAAGTTGGTCAACCCAATAAGACCTATATAGACATCACCGAAAATGTGAAAGAGCCTATTACAACCAATGATGATGGATGGGCAGAATTCCGTTGTAACGGTGGCTCGGTTTCTGTATGGATATTAGAAGGCGCTGTTTCTTCCGAATAGCCATAGTCAGTCTAGTTAAGACACAAAAGAACCCTTAGAACCCAAGAAGCTGTGGCGCACGCTGCGCGTGCGCCACAGCTTCTTGGGTTCTGGATTTTATTTCACCTAACTACTTAGTACACTTGGCGACAGTTATAGAATAGATTGTATGAAGGCTAGCTTTCAAAATGGAAATCGCTAAAATAGGAAATTTATAGTTATGAAGAACAGAGCTACGGCAATTCTTTTCTGCTTCTTCGTGGGCGCGTTAGGAGGTCATAAGCTTTACTTAGGACAGATTCGCACAGGTATTATTTTCTTTATTTTTGCGTGGACTTTGATTCCAGCCTTCATTGCTTTTTTTGATTTTATTATGCTTGTACTCATGTCTGATAAAGAGTTTGATCGTCAGTTTAACAGTGGCGCAGGTCAGGCAATTATGAGTTCCAGAGATTCGGCAGCTATGACGGCTAGAGATTCGGCGGCAGCTCTAATGGATCTTAAAAGGCTATATGACCAAGGTGTGATTACTGCCGAAGAGTACGAAGAAAAGAGGAAAAAGCTGCTTAGGAATATTTAGATGAAAGAGCATCGTTTTTAGCTTTTAATAAATGCATAACCAGTAATAACTCTAATTAGCTATGTCTCAACCTTCATGGTTTGATCAAACACCTATGTGGGTTTGGTGGTCTTTTATACCAGCAATAGGCGGCGCGGCGATCGCCTATGCAGGAGTTAAGGTTAGCTCAAATATATGGATTGGCTTAGGTGCTAGTTTTGTGGTGGCGGCGATTGTTTTGGCTCCTATATCTGGACCAGTGGCAGGTTTAATATGGCTGGCACAGGTCATTACTGCCTTCTCGATTAAGCGCGAATATTTAGCTAAAAATTATCCTAAACATTTACCATTGCCTGAAGATCCTCAGCTATTTGCTGCGATCGCGGCGCATCGTCCCAAGGTAGAAATTAATAGCTGCTCCAAAAATGACTTGGTTAATGTCCTTGGTTTACCGATTGTCTATGCTAATGACATTGATTCGTTGCGAGCGGAAGGGCATATCTTTACAAGTTTAGAAGAACTGCACGATATCATTGAAATCCCTAACTTAACCCTCAAGAGAATTGAGCCAATGGTTATCTTTACCTATGACTATCGGCAAGAAGCTGCTTATTCATGGAAGCGCATTAATTTAATGACAACTAATGAATTAATAGCAATCGGTGTAGAGCCAAACGCCGCGATCGCGATCGTTGAAGAGAGACAAAAACATGGCGACTTTAAATCAGTAATGGATATCAAAAAGCGTACTGGAGTCCCTTTTAGCTCCTATAAACAGATTACCTAGGTAAAAATATGGCAACTTGGCAAGCGATCGCGGCAGTGGTTACTTTCAGCAGTGTAATTTTTTTACTGATCACAGAATGGATACATTTCACGATCGCTGCTTTTTTGGGCGCTTTGATTTTGATTGTCGCCAATGTAATGACAATGCCTGAAGCTCTGGGATATATTGGCAAAAGCCACGGCACATTGGGCTTGTTTTTTGGCGTAATGGTGATGGTGCGATCTTTCGAGCCGACCAAAATTTTTGATTATCTAGCGACACAGATGGTGATCTTTGCTAAGGGTAGGGGCGATCGTCTGCTATTGGGAATTGTCGCAATTACCACGCCAATTTGTGCGGTGTTACCTAACGCTACGACTGTGATGTTATTGGCTCCCTTGATTCCGCCGATGGCTAAAGAGATTGGTGTGGACTTCGTACCTTTGCTTATTTTGATGGTGTTTGTGGCAAATAGTTCGGGATTGCTGACTATTGTTGGTGATCCTGCAACCTACATTGTTGGTGACGCGATCAATATGAGCTTTGTTGATTATTTATTCAAACTCAGTCTCGGTGGTGCGATCGCAGTGGGTGTAATTGTGGTGATGTTGCCATTTTTATTTAGTAAAGTTTGGAATAAAAAATTAGAAAATCTTGATCGTCTTCCCCATCCCGTCATCAATCATCCACGTACTCTAATTGTTGGAGCAGTTATTACTACCTTTGTATTAGTATTTTTTGTGATTGGGGAGTCGTTGCCTATTCCTGTGTCTCCAGCAACTATTGCTTTATTAGGGGCAGCACTGGCTCTAATGCTGGCTCATCACAGCAAAATTGATACAGTTAAAAATATTCTGCAAGATGTGGATTGGAGTACTCTGATTTTCTTTATGTGTATTTTTGTGATCATCGGCGCACTCGAAAAGACAGGTATTATCGCTAGTATGTCGGGAGTTGTATCGATAGTTTTAGGCAAAAATATCGCTCTAGCTGCAATCGTCACGATCTTTTTTGTGGGCTTAGTCTCTAGCGTCGTGCCGAATATTCCCCTCGTAGTGGCAATGGTTCCCTTACTCAAGCAATATGTAGTAAACGTTGGCTTAGCTGGTTCAGAAATTCTCTCACCTGATTTTTCAGGACAACTTCCAGAAGTTGTTTTACCTATTTTTTATGCAATGATGTATGGAGCAACGCTCGGTGGTAACGGAACTTTAGTGGGGGCTTCGGCAAATATTGTAGCTGCTGGGATTTCAGAACAGCATGGAAGAAGGATCTCTTTCAAGACTTTTTTGCGCTACGGTATTCCTGTGATGCTTGCTCAACTTGTATTTGCCACCATTTATGTGACTTTTCGATTCTTAATTTGGCAATCCTGATATTACGTGGAGCGAAGATTGCCCCTCATCCCCTTCTCTTGCGGGAGAGGGGCTAGGGGTGAGGGCTTCAGAAACTTCCACGTAACATCAGCTAGTGCTAAGTATGTGGGCAAAATAAACCTTAAAACCCAAAAAGCTGTAGCGCACGCGCAGCGTGCGCTACAGCTTTTTGGGTTTTGGGTTTAATTATGCTTGCCCTACTTAATAGAGGGCCGCTGTAAAACCTAAAATGACTTCGGTATTTGCCAGATATTCACACTGCGGTCTTGACTACCACTAACTAATTGCTGCTTATCTGCACTAATCACAAGTGATGTAACGAGATCTTTATGTCCTATAAAATTCCAAATAGAAGATTTAGTTTGCAGATTCCACAAACGGATAGAATTTGGATTGTCTTTACTGCCGCTAAATAGATACTTGCCATCATCGGTAATCGCGATCGCACCAATATCCGTCTCAAACTCATTGATTGTAAATATCTGCTTGCCTGAAGCTAAGTCCCAACCTCGAATCACCTTATCACTGCCCCCACTAATTATTTGCTTTCCATCGGGACTAATCAATACACAAGTTACCGCATCAGTGTGCGCCTTAAGCTCTTGTAAAACCTTGCCCGTCTTCGCATCCCAAACCCTCAAGGTTCGATCCCGACTGGCGCTTACTATATGCTTGCCATCGGCTGAAACCGCCACACCTAGTACCTTGTCTTTATGCCCTTTCAAAGTTTGTAATAGCTTTCCTGTAGAGATTTGCCAAAGTCTCACTTCATTGTCATAGCTGCCACTGACTAGGCGATCGCTAGCTGAGGCGATCGCTAAGCTATTGATTAAATTTGTATGCCCACTCAAAGTTCTCACTACTTTTCCTGACGCAATATCGATGACTTTGATATTTTTATTTTGCCCTGCCGTAATAATTTGGCGATCAGAGCTAAATACGACAGCGCGCACCCAACCGCTTTCATCTTTAATCTCTTTGATCAGCTTCGATTGCTCACCATCAAACTCCCAGATCCTCACAGTGCCATCATCACTGGCACTGGCGATCGCCTTTCCATTAGGACTTACCGCCACACCTTGAACCGCATCGGTATGCTCTTGTAAAAACTTAATTGGCGTTTGCCGTTTACGCTGAAATACTGGTAATTGAATGCTAATGTCCTCAAAGTCACCGAGCGCCGACACCTTGATCACAGTTCCGATACTCAGTCCCACAAGCGCCGCCGCAATGATAGAAACAGTCAATAAAATCGGAGAAGTTGGCTTGCGCGTTGAGTCTTTGATCGCCTGTTTGATTGACTTTCGCTTCGCCTTAGTTTTGTCAGGGGCAAGGTAGTCAATCTGTTCTATCTCTTTGATGATTTTTAAAATCGACTCACAATTAATAGGGCGATCGCTAGGCTTTCTGGCAATGAGCGTATCAATCAAATCAGCAAACTCTTCAGAAATCTCAGGAGCTTGCGATCGCCATTCAAAAATATCGCGATCGGGATTGTAGGTATCAAGGGGATACTTGCCCGTCACTAGATGGATCATCGTGCAGCCAAGGGAATAAAAATCAGACTGTGGTACTGCAAAACCCTTCTCTTGTTCAGGCGATGTATAGCCCAAAGAACAAATGCTCGTCACGCCCTGCACACTACCAATTTTTGCTAAATAGGTATGCGTAGCTTCACGGGCTGTGCCGAAATCAATTAAAACCAACTGTCCCGATGGCGACAGCATAATATTTGCAGGCTTGATATCGCGATGGAAATAGCCCTTGCTATGAACCACAACCAAAATCTCAACTAGCTGCTTTAGCCAGACAATAGCTCTCTTTTGGGCGATCGGCTTTTTATCTCGTTGATTAATCCACTGTTCGAGGTTCGGTCCCTCGATCTTCTGCATAATGATTCCATGAATCATCGTTCCATTTTCTAAATGGTGATGTAAATAAGTCTCAATTTTGGGAATCCCCGCGTGTTTAATTTGCCCCAGCACAAAAGCTTCTTGCTGAAACAAAGAGACCGCCTTACTATCTTCGTTGAGTTCTTGTTTTAGAGCTTTTAAAATTTTAGGTTTATCTGATGCAGTCTCCGTTGCCTCATAAACTACACCAAATCCTCCCGTATCGCTCAATAACTTAGTAACGACATAACGGTCATCGATCAGTAGCTGTGAACCGCATCCTCGACAAGTTTGATATTTACCATTGTCAGGATGATCTGGAATCGGACAGGTGGGATTAATGCATAGACGCATAGTTTTTTTAAAACGTGCCAGTCTAAACTTACTATATCTCTAGCGCTGACAATTAATTCATGATCGAGTACATCACTACACTTTTTATTAATGCTGCAATTTTTGCGCTGTTTAGTCTGGGGCTAAATCTTCAATGGGGATTTGCGGGCTTAGTCAATTTTGGTCATGTTGCTTTTATGACAGTTGGTGCATATACAACAGTGTTACTCAGCCTGAATGGTGTGCCTCTGTTTCTGGCTTTTTTGATTGCTGCCGCGATCGCAGGTCTGTTAGGAGTGATCATCGGTAGCACCGCTTTAAAACTGCGTGAAGATTATCTTGGCATTGTCACTATCGGTGTTTCCGAGATGGTGCGCCTATTTGTAAATAACGAAGAATGGCTAACCCAAGGAACCAGAGGCGTGCAGGGTTTTCCCTTGCCATTAGTTAATCTGATTGAGCGTCAATATTATTCCTTTGTTCTTGCGCTGCTATTACTGGTTGTGGTTGCAGTCGTGTATTGGCGCTTGGAATGGCTAGTGCGATCGCCTTGGGGTCGTGTACTCAAAGCAATTCGTGAAGATGAGGAAGTCGTCAAGGCTTTGGGTAAAAATGTATTTTGGTATAAGCTTCAAGCTTTTGCGATCGGTGGCGCGATCGGTGGTTTGGCTGGTTCATTTTACGCATGGCAACTGACTACCGTATATCCCGATAATTTCGTACCTTTAATCACATTCCAAGCATGGACGATCATCGCAATTGGCGGTGCTGGCAATAATCTAGGCGTAATTCTTGGAGCAGCTCTATTTCAGTTTTACAATGCTCTTCCGAGATTTCTTCCTGAACAAATTCGTGCCGATGGCGGCAGATTTGAAGCAATCCAACTAATTTTAATTGGCGTTACTTTGATCTTGATAATGGTGTGGCGACCACAGGGAATCTTAGGCAATAAAAAAGAACTAACTCTAAATCGTTAAATAATCGACATTTGGCGAACCAATTCCATAGTCTCGACGCTGACGGTGCAAACTCTTTGCAGAAGGTCGATGACTTGGGTTTTGTAATCAGCAAATTTATAGGTGTTGAAAAGTTTAGCGATCGTGGGATCTTTGGGTTTCTTTTCTTTGTATTGATCGAGTATCCATTCCAGCGCGGAACGGTTGCCGAGTTTGTAGTCCCATGCGATCGCTGGTACACCTATCAACTGTGTATTGTCATCTAAAATAATCACACCATTAGTTTTATCGGCTTTGAGTTTGGCTTGGGGGTTTGCTTTGTTGTCTATTTCTACTTGTTGTAGTCCGTAGGGTTGGATGGTTTCATAGTTGAGATGTAAGTCCATTAGGGATTTGCCCCATGTCGCCCATTGATGGAAGTCTTCATAAAAGGGGAGTCGGGGAAATTCGCGTTTGAGGTTGAGTTCGTATTTGGTGCGGTAGGCGGGATAGTGGAGAACGGCGTAGGTGTAATGGAAGATGTCGAGTTTGGTGATAATTTTCTCAGGCAAGGGAGGCAGGGGAGGCAATGGGCTTAAGCCCATTGTTCTTTCGGTGCTATCTATGTCACTAGGCAAGGGAGGCAATGGGCTTAAGCCCCTTGTTCTTTCGGTGCTATCTATGTCATCAGGCAAGGGAGGCAAGGGGCTTAAGCCCCTTGTTCTTTCGGTGGAGATGTGTTGGACAATTTCGGAAATTGGTCTTAATCCTTTTTCGGGTATTCCATTTTCCCAAGTGGAGATTAATTCTTTGCCCCAACGCTCGGAATGTTTAATGTGGTTGTTCGATACATAATCCAGAATATTCGTAAGAGCGTCTTCATCCTCAATAGGTTGTCGATTAAATTTTTGCGCCCAAACGTGTTGACCTTTATCCCAATTGCGTGATTTTTGAAATTCGTGAGAGCTAAACCCTTTGATTTTGCGGATTTTTTCGGAGAGTTCTTTGTCTGTTTCAGCAGCAATAACCATATGAACGTGGTCAGGAAGAACATTGAGCGCAGCGATCGCAGTTTCATAGCGTTTGGTAGCTTCGACAATTTTCTCTGCAATAAAAATTTGATCTTCGGCAGAAAAAATCAATGGTTCACCAACTGTTACTCCATAAGTAACCATTCGCTCAGAGATTCGGGAGTTATGTGTCACAAAAGTGACAAACCATAGTTGCTTATTGATGAGTAACAAGGGGCTTAAGCCCCTTGACTCCTCTACAGATCCACCTGCGTTTAACAAGGGGCTTAAGCCCCTTGCCTCTTCTGGAGAGCTATCTGTGAATGACACTTCTGAAGAGTCACCTGTGGGGAGCAAGGGGCTTAAGCCCCTTGTTGAATGACTTGGCTGATTTGAGTAATGCTCGCGGAACTTCTCCAAAGCCCAGTCAGTAATATTCTCAACGCGATCGCCATTTCCATCGTAGCGATAAAGCGGAAGACATTGAGTACCACCTGAAGCAGGACTAATGCAATTTAGATCGGGAATTAATTTGCTTGCAATGACTGCGAACGGTTTATCTGTAGACTGTCCCATAAATCCTATTAGCTCGTTCTCAGATCTTTTATTAGAGAAAACATGAAACATTTGATAAGTTCTTCCGTTAAGATGCTTATCAAAATACAAATATTATTTAATATAAGGACGATATAAACTTTCAACAACTTGATTTTTCTGAAAATTTATAGACAGCTTTCGATTTAAGTATTGAGTTGTTTCCGCATCCCATTTAACATCAAGTTCTCTTATCGTCCCCTGCTTTAGTTACTCCATATAAGCATCAACAAGATCATTCAACAAGCGCTCAAAAGCATTACGAATGCTGGTTTCCTTCTTAGAACCACCATAGCGAATAATTTTTTCGACCTCTGATTGGTACTGCGTAACTAGCAATCTTGACATATGGCAATTACCCAATATTTTCTGAAGGTTTCTCTCCCTTTCTCCTGCGGGAGAGAGGGTTGGGGGGTGAGGGCTTTAGAAACTTCCCCGTAACGTGAGTAGTTAATAAAAAGAAATTTTTGAAAATGGCGCGAAACGGCATTTTCAAAAATTTCTTTGGTTTTACATTAGCGCAGCGCGGTGTATGTAATATTTAGATTCTTTCTGAGCAATTAATATTTGGGAACCGCAGGATCGACTTGCTCGCTCCATGCATTGATGCCGCCCTGTACATTGATCCCATCAATGCCAGCCTGCTTCAAAATGCCCAGCGCCTTCAGCGATCGCCCACCCATCTTGCAATGAACAATCAACTTCTTGTCTCCAAGCAGAGATTTGACCTTCTCCACTCCATTACCATTCTCAATGTCTGGCAATGGTACAAGTACTGTATTAGGAATCTTGCCAATCTCCCATTCATTAGGATTACGGACATCAACGATCACATAATCGGATGTACCAGCATCAATGATCTCTTTTAGCTCAGTAACAGTGATTTCAGGAATTGATTGTTGTGCTTCCATTTCAGTTTGTTTTTGTTGGGTAATACCACAGAACATCTGATAGTCAATCAATTTCTCGATGACAGGACGGACTGGGTTAGGACGTAGCTTTAGCTCGCGAAAAGTCATTTTCAAGGCATCGTAAAGTAATAATCGACCACTCAGGGTATTTCCTTGACCAAGGATAATCTTGACAGTCTCAGTTGCTTGGATCACACCGATAATTCCAGGCAAAATTCCTAGTACGCCGCCCTCAGCGCAAGAAGGAACTAACCCAGGTGGTGGTGGCTCTGGATAAAGATCGCGATAGTTGGGACCACCTTCATAGTTAAAGACAGTAGCCTGCCCTTCAAATCGGTAAATCGAACCGTAGACATTGGGCTTATCTAGCAATACGCAAGCATCATTTACTAAATAGCGCGTTGGGAAGTTATCTGTGCCATCGACAACAATGTCGTAGGGAGCGATGATATCGAGAGCATTGGCTGAAGATAGGTGGGTGTTGTATAGGTCAATCTGGCAGTAGGGATTGATTTCTAAGATCCTTGCTTTGGCAGATTCGATCTTGGGTTTACCAACAGTGCTAGTGCCATGAATGATTTGACGCTGGAGGTTGGAGGTATCCACCACATCAAAGTCCACGATACCAATGCGTCCGACACCTGCGGCAGCGAGATATAACAATAAAGGTGCGCCCAAGCCACCTGTACCAATGCACAGAACGCTGGCTGCCTTGAGACGCTTTTGTCCTTCTACACCGACCTCAGGCAAGATCAGGTGACGCGAATAGCGTTCGTAATCGTCTTGAGTAAGTTGAATCGAGTTGGGGTCTGGGTTGAGCATGATTAAATAAATCGCACTTGGATGACATAGGTGATCTGAGGATCAACTCTGCTAATTCGTTTGGCGTGTGTTTGTTTTTCTATTGTAGATTGCTAGCTTACCCTTTAATGCAATGTTGTATGTTTGTTGCAGTTGATATGCTGATGCAAAGCCTATGGCGAATGCTGTGCGATCGCCATAGGTTTTAAGGTTTATATTTAACTGTGCCTAGCTACTTAATTGCGATCTAAAATTTACAAACGAGATTATGGACATCCCTTACATCTACTACATTCCCATCTATCCCGATGATGATAATTGCGAAACTCTAATGCACCTATTTATTGGGCAACCTGGTCTAGATGATGAAATTTTAGACCTCCTAGAAACTCTTGATAGTCGAGAACATGCAGGTGAAGGAGTTGATTATGTCCGCGAACTTGAGAAGAAATTTGATTTAAAGCGAATTTCTGTGAGATTTTTACCACGAAAACGCGATCGCGCAGTACCCATTATGACCTAAACAAAAAAGTAAGGCTTACATCAAAAGAAAACTTAAAGCCCAAAAAGCCGAGGCGCACGCTATGCGTGCGCCTCAGTTTTTTGGGCTTTGGTTTTTATTACGCCTATCTACTTAGGGCTTCCTGAATAAGTGTAAAAGCTTTGCCAGCCAATAGTTTCGAGCTTTTTTTACCTAAACAAGTGCAAGTTTAAAGCATCTAGAGCCTCAAAAACCTTGCACTTCCGTGGAAAATCGCTAGGTAAATTTGG
>JBBQRB010000010.1:0-27233 GCA_038215315.1 Pseudanabaenales cyanobacterium | reverse complement strand
TTCTTTCTTAACACTTTTACGCCTTTCTTTGATTTATTACTTCCTTAGTACCACAAAAATGGACTTTGTATTGCGAACCCCAATCTTGTATAGCAAAAAAACCCCAAAAATTCGTGTTGCGGCGCTACGCGCCGCAACACTAATTTTTGGGTGAGAAGGGAGTATCTAAGCTATATTTTAAATATTCTACTGAGTGCGCCCCTTCTAGAAATAGCCATGAAACCAATTGTCAGTCTCTTGCATACTTCTAGCTACGAAGTAGAGCTACTAATGCAATCTTTAGAGACAGTACTTGCCCCCTTAGGAGGTATGTCCAGCATCGTTAAAACTGGCGATCGCGTTCTACTTAAACCTAACCTGCTCACAGGTTCTCGCCCTACCAAAGAATGCACTACCCGCCCTGAGCTAGTCTATTGTGTTGCCAAAATGGTTCAAGCTGCTGGCGGTAAGCCATTTTTAGGAGATAGCCCTGCTTTTGGTAGTGTTAAGGGCATTGCGAAGGCTAACGGACTATTACCACTTGCCGAAGAGCTAGGTATTCCGATTGTGGAATTTCATGGTAAGCGCTATGAAACCGAAGGAGAGGGAGAATTACATCACCTGCGACTAAGTAAAGAAGCTATGGATGCAGACGTGGTGATCAACTTGCCGAAAGTAAAGTCACATATGCAACTGACCCTGACATTGGGAGTGAAAAACTTATTTGGCTGTGTCCCTGGCAAAATGAAGGCTTGGTGGCACATGGAAGCTGGCAAAGATGTTGAAAGATTTGCCCAGATGCTAGTGGAAACAGCCCGAACCATTAATCCTGAGCTAACTATTTTGGATGGCATCATAGGTCATGAGGGCAATGGACCTAGCGCAGGCGAACCCAAGAGCTTAGGTGTTCTTGCCGCATCCTGTGATGTATTTGCCCTTGATCGGGTTATGGTAGACATCCTTGGCGTTAAACCTGAAAATGTGCCAACGGTAGCTGCTGCTATGAGAGCTGGTCTATGTAAGGATCTTGAAGCTATAGAGATTGTTGGTAACTCTGTTGCACAATTGCAAACTTCTGATTGGCAGCTACCAACAACGATGATGGCAATTGACTTTGGAATGCCAAGGGTCTTACGCTCAATATTTAAACATTTATACATCAAGTTCATTAAAGAACCGCTCAGCAACTATGCCCGTATTTAACAACCAGCCGCTAATCTTGGTCGTCGAAGATGCCCCAGACAATCAAGTTTTGCTGGAGCAGGTGTTTCAAGATTCAGGATATCGAGTAACTTGCATTCAGGATGGTCAAGCTGCTTTGAATTGGTTAGAAACTAATCAACCTGACCTAATTTTGCTAGATCTATCTTTGCCAGAGATTGATGGTTGGGAAGTGGCTAGACAGCTAAAGGCTTGCGATCGCACCGCGAAGATACCGATTGTGGCGGTGACAGCCCATGCGATGAAAGGAGATAAGGAGTCGGCGATCGCTTCGGGTTGTGATGATTATCTGACAAAGCCATTGGACATAGATTTGCTTGAAGCCTGTGTCAAACAATGGTTAACCACGAAATAAAACCCAGAAAAATCTTTATAAGTACCGCAAAGCGGCACTTATAAAGATTTTTCTGGGTTTTATAAAAGCGCAAAGCGCTGTAGCAAAGCTGGCTACAGCTATAAAGAGAAAGTTCACATTTGACTTGTAGCTTGGACTAAGATTTAAATATGGTCTAAAAACCATGCCTCAGCCAATTGCTTTAAATATTTTTAATATTCTCGTTAATACAAAAAATTTTAGGAAATCATTTTATGTCTGGTCGCGTTGGAGTAGTGCTTTTAAATCTAGGAGGGCCTGAAAAGTTAGAAGATGTCTACCTTTTTCTGTATAACCTGTTTGCAGATCCAGAAATTATTCGCCTTCCAATTCCATTTTTACAAAAGCCGATCGCTTCTTTGATCGCGGCAAGTCGCGCTCCCATTAGTCAAGAAAACTATGCCATGATTGGCGGTGGCTCACCTTTGCGGGTACTTACCGAAGAACAGGGTGAGAGTATTGAAAATGCCTTACAGCGCCGAGGCGTGGAAGCTAAGGTATATGTGGCGATGCGTTATTGGCAACCATACACTGAAGATGCGATCGCGCAAATTAAGCAGGATGGCATTACTCGACTAGTGGTGTTGCCTCTCTATCCGCAATATTCCATTAGCACCAGTGGCTCTAGCATCAAAAAGCTAGATGCTATCTGGGAAAGCGATCCAGAGTTACAAAGCATTGAGAAAATTACGATCCAGTCTTGGTACAACCGTTCTGGCTACATTCGCGCCATGAATGAATTGATAGATGCAAAACTACAAGAATTTGACGAACCTGAAAATGTGCATATTTTCTTTAGCGCCCACGGCGTGCCTGTGAAATATGTCACTAAGTACGGCGACCCCTATCAATCAGAAATGGAAAACTGTGTCGATGGGATTATGAAAGCGCTCCGCCGCGATCATCTTGATTACAACGCGCATACGCTTGCTTACCAAAGTCGCGTTGGCCCAGTTGAGTGGTTACAGCCTTATACTGAAGACGCAATTAAAAATCTGGCTAAGCGCGGCGTAAAAGATCTTTTGGTAGTTCCAATTAGCTTTGTTTCCGAACATATTGAAACTTTGCAGGAAATTGATATCGAATATCGTGAGCTTGCTGAAGAGAATGGTATTCACAACTTTAAACGTGTCCCTGCCCTAAATAGTCATCCGATTTTTATCAATGACCTCGCTGAGCTGATTATGGAATCGCTAGGCACAGTTAAGGCTGACGCTGTAGCTGTCTAGACTCAAAATTGGTTTCATAATGATATAGCTGTCGCCAATATAAAACCTAAGAGAGAGGCGGCGCTTCGCACCGCCTCTCTCTTTTGGGTTTTATATTGGCGACAGCTATAATTGCTGATTATTCGTGATAAATAGATAATAAAAAGCTTATGGCAAATATCATTGACGGCAAAGCCCTTGCCAAAAAAATGCAACAGGCGATCGCAACAGAAGTCGCGCAGTTAGCTCCTAAATATGGTCGTTCTCCAGGACTAGCAGTATTGATGGTGGGCAATAACCCCGCTAGCGCGGCCTATGTCAGAAATAAGGAAACAGCTTGTCATCGGGTCGGGATTACCTCATTTGGCAAGCATTTTTCGATTGATATTACTCAAACCGAATTAGAGCAAGTCATAGATGAATTAAATGCTGACGATCGCGTTGACGGCATCTTAATTCAATTGCCATTACCTGCCCATCTTGATGCGATCGCCCTTTTAAATCGCCTTGATCCTGATAAAGATGCTGACGGGTTACATCCTAATAATTTAGGGAAATTGGTGAGAGGAGAAGAGGGACTGCGAAGCTGTACACCTGCGGGAGTAATGGAATTATTAGCCGAATCGAAGATTAATTTAACTGGAAAGAAAGCTGTAGTAGTTGGGCGGAGCATTCTGGTTGGTAAGCCGATCGCCTTGATGTTAATCGAAGCTAATGCCACGGTTACAGTTGCCCATTCGCGCACCCAAAATTTAGCATCGGTAATTGGCGAAGCTGATCTTCTCATTGCAGCGATCGGTAAACCTGAAATGATCACTGCCGATATGGTCAAACCTAACGCGGTGGTAATTGACGTGGGTATTAATCGCATTACTGACGATTCAGGAAAGTCAAAATTAGTTGGCGATGTGGATTTTGCTGAAATTAGTCAAGTAGCGTCACATATCACTCCAGTTCCAGGTGGCGTGGGTCCGATGACCGTGACCATGCTGCTGCAAAATACAGTCTGGAGCTACAAGCGCAAGTTTGCCAATTTTTGAAGCGCGTTAAGATAATTTTTTGGACTTGTGTTCGCCAGTCATTGATAATATACATTCTGGAGTTATTGCGCCAAATATAACCACCCATGCCCCAAACCGCCGTATTCAACCTAGATAATTACCTACGCGATCGCAAGCAAGAAGTTGAAGCTGCCCTCGATGCCTCGATCACAGTTATCTATCCCGAAAAAATTTATGAATCCATGCGCTACTCGCTTATGGCTGGGGGAAAGCGCTTACGTCCAATCCTCTGTCTAGCCGCTTGTGAGCTATTAGGTGGCGATCGCGCCGTAGCTATGCCCACAGCCTGCGCGATGGAGATGGTGCATACGATGTCCTTAATCCATGACGATCTGCCTGCAATGGATAATGACGACTTTCGGCGCGGTAAGCCGACGAATCACAAGGTTTATGGCGATGATATTGCAATTTTGGCTGGGGATGCCTTACTTGCATATGCCTTCGAGTTTATTGCCAAAGAGACCAAGGGAGTTGCGGCGGAGCGAGTATTACAAACGATTGCTCATTTGGGCAATGCTGTCGCAGCAACAGGTTTAGTCGGTGGTCAGGTCGTTGATTTGGAATCTGAAGGCAATCTCGATGTTACTGCCGAAACCCTGAAATTTATCCACATTCATAAAACTGCTGCTTTGCTGAAGTCCTGTGTTATTTGCGGAGCCTTACTTGCGGGTGCAAATGATACCGACATTAACCGCCTATCCATCTATTCTAATAATATTGGTTTGGCTTTTCAAATTGTGGATGACATTCTCGACATCACGGCAACTTCAGAGCAGCTAGGTAAAACTGCGGGTAAAGATATTACGGCTCAAAAGGTGACCTACCCTAGCTTGTGGGGTCTGGAAACTTCTAAGCAAAAAGCCCAAGAACTGGTGGAACAAGCCAAGGCGCAATTGGTCAGCTATGGTGATGCCGCATTTCCACTAATGGCGATCGCTGATTACATCACAGCCCGTCAAAATTAAAATCTAATAAACGAGTGGCAGCGCTTCGCACCGCCACTCATTGTCTAGCCAGCTATAAAAACTACTGCAATTTATCGATATGAACCTTCATCCCCTTGGCGAAATCCTTGATAACCACGTTTTGCTAATTACTCTATGTTCTAGCCTAATTGCTCAAATTCTAAAGATATTCATTGAGTTAGCTCAATTTCGACAAGTCAGACTAAAGATCTTGTTTGAAACAGGTGGTATGCCTAGCTCTCACTCGGCTCTAGTGTCGGCACTGGCGACAGGCATCGGGCGCACTCAGGGATGGGATACACCACAATTTGCGATCGCCACTGTGTTTGCTTTTATCGTGATGTATGATGCCGCAGGGATTCGCCGCGCCGCAGGTAAGCAAGCTAAAGTCCTTAATCAGATCATGGTAGAAGTTTTTGAAGAAGAACATGATCCACTGAAGGAATTACTCGGTCATACGCCTGCTCAAGTAGTTGCAGGGGCAATTTTGGGGATATGTCTAATGTGGTATTTCCTGTAAAAGCATTGCCACCCTATTTCTAACAAGACTGGCGACAGCCCAAAGTCAAAAAAAAGCGGCGCTGAGCGCCGCTTTTTTTTGATTAATCTTCTAGTCGTAATCTCACTGAGTCACCGTGAGAGGTTAAGCCTTCGGCTTCAGTTAGCAAAGCGATCGCCCCAGAGACTTCCTTGAGGGCTTCAGGACTGTATTGAATCAAGCTGGAATGTTTTAAAAAAGTCTCCACTCCCAGCGCCGAAGAGTAACGCGCACCCCCACAGGTGGGTAAGGTATGGTTAGGGCCGGCTAAATAATCTCCCACCGCTTCAGGTGTAGAATGTCCAATAAAAATTGCTCCCGCATGGCGAATTTGCTCAATCAATTGCCAAGGATCTTCAATCTCTAGTTCTAAATGTTCAGGGGCAAACTGGTTAGAGAGTTCAGCAGCAATACTCAGGCTTTCGACTACTACAATCAAGCCGTAATGAGCGATCGCCTTTTCGGTCATGATACGGCGCGGGTGGTTTTCTAGCATCCGATTTACTTCTTCGGCAACTCGATTGGCAAGTCGAGAATCATTGGTTAGTAAAATCGATGCTGCCATCTGGTCATGCTCCGCTTGCGCTAGCATATCGGCAGCCACATAGGTCGGATTGGCGCTAGCATCGGCAATGATCAATACTTCAGAGGGTCCAGCGATCGAGTCAATTCCAACCCGACCAAACACCTGCTTCTTGGCAAGCGTGACATAAATATTCCCTGGCCCCGTAATTACATCTACTTTGGGAATAGTTTCAGTGCCATAGGCAAGAGCCGCGATCGCCTGCGCTCCGCCCACTCGATATATTTCTTCAATCCCTGCGACCTGTGCGGCAACTAAAATTGCAGGATTAATGGTACGTCCCTGTCCTGGAGGAGTCACCATCACTATCTTGTTTACCCCTGCGACCCTAGCAGGTACAGCATTCATCAAAACTGTACTTGGATAAGCGGCTTTGCCGCCAGGGATATAAATACCTGCGGCATCAACGGGGGTGTACCGCTTGCCCAACACGACATCTTTATCACCGAAATGTACCCAACTTTTCGGCACACGCATTCTATGAAATTCTTCGATTCTTTGATGCGCCAGTTCAATTGCCTTGAGCAAATTGCCTTTGACCTGCTGATAAGCCGCATCAAGTTCTGACCCACTGACGCGCAGTTCAGAAGCGGTAAAGTCTTGACCATCAAACTCAGAGGTGTAATGTAGGAGAGCATTGTCTCCCTTACGCCGCACTGTTTGGATGATTTCTGTGACTGTCGCTTCTTTGTGGATCATCTGATCGTCATAGATGCGATCGCAAATCCGTTTGATCTCGGATTCTGCTTCAGTTCTTTGGGTGACAATTCGTATCATAGATTGTGACGTAAGAAGCGATGATTAATCCTAGCTTAACCTGTATCTCCTTAACTTGCGTAAATCAAAGCTCAAAAATCAGCAATCCTCATAATCATTTACAGTAATTTTCGACCAATCAAGCCAAGGGAATTTTTGAAAGCATTGCTTCGCGAAGCAATGCTTTCAAAAATTCCCTTGGTTTGGGCTTGAGCGCAAAGCGCTGTAGGATTGCTAGAGAAGTGACGGTAAATTATGCTTATTGATCTAGATAAACTCGGCAAAAAATTGGATGAAGGTCGCCCCATTCATGGCGGCAATCGTCAATGGGCTGCCAATATTGCGGGTACGGCTCCAGAAAACATTCTGGACTTTTCAGCAAGCATCAATCCGCTAGGTATACCAAAATCGGCGATCGCCGCAATTCAATCTCATCTGATCGATTTAAGTCACTATCCAGATCCTAGATACACGTTATTTAGAGAAGCGATCGGTGAGTTTCATGATATCGATCCTGAATATGTCTTGGCGGGTAATGGCGTGTCTGAGTTGTTAACTTGGGTTGCCCGTGATCTATCGCAACTATCGGCAACTGTAATTTTTACTCCCAGTTTTACGGATTACGATCGCGCCTTGGCAGCTTTTAATTGTCAGGTAGAACGCTTTTCTTTGTTGTCAGACAATAACTTTGCGGTAAGTCCTCAACTTCCCCAATTAACTAATACTGATCACAAAGGAATCTTAATCAATAATCCCCATAATCCGACGGGGTACTTATTTGATCGCAATAGTCTTTTGCCTTACCTAGATCAATTTGCACTGGTTGTCATTGATGAAGCATTTATGGACTTTTTGACAGTAGATCAGCAGCAAAGTTTAATAGATTTAGTTCCATTACATTCCAATTTGGTCATTTTAAGATCGTTAACTAAGTTTTACAGTTTACCTGGATTAAGAATTGGCTATGCGATCGCCCATCCTCAACGTTTAGAGAGATGGCAAACATGGCGAGATCCTTGGTGTGTAAATAGTCTAGCGGCGGCTGTAGGTATTGCGATCGTGCAAGATCGCGACTTTCAGCAGCAAACTTGGAATTGGTTAGAGTCTGCTAAGTCCGAACTATTTGATGGATTATCACAATTTGCTGATTTAAATCCCTATCCAAATACGGCAAATTATCTATTAGTTAAGACTGAAGTTGATGGTTCATATTTACAAAGTCAACTACTACAAAAGCATAAAATTTTGATTCGAGATTGTCTCAGTTTTCCAGAGCTAGGCGATCGCTATTTTCGAGTTGCGGTAAAACTAAAAAGTGAAAATCAACGTCTTTTAGAAGCGTTGTCTACGCTGATTCCATTCAAATAGCAAAAAACGGTACTTTACAGCGCTTTGCGCTTTTATAAAACCTAGATAAATTTTTGGAAGTGCCGCGAAGCGGCACTTCCAAAAATTTATCTGTACCTTTTAAAGCCTCAATAGGCTGTATAGCTTAATGACAACAACTTTTAGCTAGATAGTCACAAAAATGGCATTGAGCATCCCCTTCCAGAAAAATTAGAGCTAACATAAATGAAGCGTCTCATCAGCCCGTAAGTCAAATTATCAAAATTATTCGGAGATATTTCATGAACTGTTGTAAATCTAAGTCTAAACTTGCTAAAGCCGTAAAGCTACATCGCAATTTTCATTTTAAAACTGGACTATTGCTCGATCAAGGTGTGCGCTTACTAGGAGTGCACAAATGCATTCTTACTAAACCACTTTATAAGGCTGTTAAAGTCGCTGGCTACACCAATGTCGCTCTATCGAGTATTGCACTTGTCCTGTTAGAAGACTAATATGCACTTAGATAGATTTACTAAGTAGGAAATTTTGCATGATTACACTAACTAATGCCGCGATCGCGCGTGTCAAAAACCTTCAAAGCCAACGCGCTACCACG
Organism: Pseudanabaenales cyanobacterium; assembly: GCA_038215315.1. Lineage (GTDB taxonomy): Bacteria > Cyanobacteriota > Cyanobacteriia > Pseudanabaenales > Pseudanabaenaceae > Pseudanabaena. The sequence continues at coordinate 18,604 of JBBQRB010000010.1, read as the reverse complement.
GCTCCTCTTCGTTTGGGTATCAAACAAGGCGGTTGCTCTGGACTTTCTTATTTGATGGACTTTGCTGATCAATTAGCAGCCGACGACAATCAATATGATTGCAGTGGCGTAGAGATTGTGATTAATAATAGCAATTTACCGCAGTTGCAAGGACTGGAGCTAGACTACACCGAAGATCTGCTAGGTGGTGGATTTCGCTTTCGCAACCCGAATGCTAGCAAGTCATGTAGTTGTGGCACTTCCTTTGCAACTCCCAAGGAAGTTGGCGAACCTGTAGCTTGCAGCTAGAACAAAAAAGAGCTGAGGCGCACGCGCAGCGTACACCTCAGCCCTTTTTTGTTCTAAGTAGGTAGGCAAAAGAAACCTTAAAGCCCAAAAAGCTGTAGCGCTCGCTGTACGAGCGCTACAGCTTTTTGGGTTTTGGGTTTACTTATGCTTGCTTGCTTACTCCCTTCCCAGTGAAAGATTAGACGTTGCGGCGCATCGCGCCGCAACGATAATTTCTTGGGTTTAATGTCTAGTCCTATACTGGGAAAGGAGTACAGCGCTGTGCGCTGTTATAGAACCCAGACAAACTTGTAAAAGTGGCGCGAAGCGCCACTTTTACAAGTTTGTCTGTACCTCTTAAAGCCTCAATAGGCTGTAAGAGAGTTCGCTATAGCTGTAATATCTTATATTCACTCTGAGGAAGCAGCAGAGTTGACTCAATTTGATCTTTGACTAGGGGACTGACATACTCAGCGCTATTCAAGCATTCGACTAGCAACTTATTGGCATCATGATATGTCCGTAAAATTTTAAGTTGATTGTCGCTGAACTTCCATTCTTGCGAACCCTTCCGATGCTGCACAATTAGGCTACGCAGTTTCTTAGACCAATCTAAGCCTTTAGCCTGCCACCACTTCGCAAATTTATCTCTCTCTATGTAGGGATTAGGAAACTTTTGACGCAAAAGCCGTAAACCACGATTTAGCTCAGGCTCTAGAGTACAGGCTAGTTCCAAAATGGGATTATTGGCGAAATACAGAGCAAGATCAAGGTTGAGAGCGAGATTGATCGTGTAATCAATATCTACTTCAGTTTCCATTGTATTGTCGATACCCATAGAACGCATTCTTGCCCGTTCTAGCGATCGCGAATGGGCAATATCCAAGGCTCTGGCGCGATCAAGTGAACGAGTATTTTCTAGATCAATATCTAGATACAAAGCCCGAATGGTCACGGATTTATAGGGAGTTTTGATTTGAATTGACTGCTGATTTACCCATGACAGAAATGACTGTAGTTGGGGGTCTTTGCCCACAAGCCCATCGATCTTGCGCTTCATTACCTGTAGCATCTGGTCTGCTTGCTGAGAGATGCTGATAGTCATTACAACTACGCCATGCCATCGCTTGAGGTACATCCGTTCGAGCAGATATTTTTCGGCGATCGCAGGTTTGATATTGGCAAGACGGTAGGCGGCGAGATAGTCATGGAGCGTAATGTACGGAATGCGATGCACTCCTTTAGCACATTCTATTAGCAGGCTATGCTTCCATTTTAGATCTACCAATAGAGGTTCTAAATCGATTGATTGATGCGCTAATTTATGACTAGCACCAATACAGGATTGAAAGTCATCTTCAAGTTGATTATTTTGCCATGTATAGCCATGATTCTCTAGGGCAACTATTGCTACATAGGAGAGCAGATCTAGTTTTTGGGCAACTGATAGATTTTGCGGGTAGGGAGACAGGCACTTGGTTTGTTCCCATAAATTTAGCAGTAGACTTAAAATTTCTTGATAGAAGTTTGGTTTTATATATTCATAGGTATTGAAGGCATTACAAATTTGTGTCAAGAATAGGGGATTGCTGGCAACTTCAACAAGTGGTTGATTTGCGGCAAGTAATTGTTGAAATTTCTCCAGCTTTTTAGGCTTGTCAGGATAGGTAACCTGAAACCATTTGCTAGCAAAGGTGATGATTTGTGATTCTTGGTAAGGAGCTAGCTCTAGAGTTGTAAATGACTCTAGAATATGCACGTAGACGGGATTGCGAGTAGCTAATACAGATCTATTTTGGGGGTAGCGATCGCTAAAACTGGCAATTTGTTGAACAACTTCATCTCGATAAGTTGCGTCTAGATCATCTAGTCCGTCCCAAAGCAATAATAATTTACCTTCAATAAGTAAATTCTCTAAAATTTGCTCATCAGAGATTTGTGTTAGTAGGTCTTTAGGTAATCCATAATTAATAATTTGAACTTTAATCCATTCCCAAGGATCAAATAAAGAGCGATTAGAAATATTGCTAAAAGACTCTTTGAAAGAAGTATCGAAATTTTGTAAATTATTTGACTTGAAATTACTTGAATTAGTTAATGAAACTAGCGATCGCAATGGTAGAAATATGGGCAAATATTCCTGTAGTACCTTGCCATTAATACAAGATACTGCCCAGTGTTTAAGTAGAGTTGTTTTACCCGCACCCAGACCTCCCGTTAGAAGGATATGTTGATGGTCTTCTAGGGATTGATTGGCATTGATTGTGGGAGGCTGTAATTTAGATAAATAGAAACGGTCATATTGTTCAGCAGGGACATTCGCAAAAGCTTCATTTAGATCAAGGTATTGGGTGCTCGGTATACTTGCAAAAAGATTGACTTCCGTATAAATATCTTGAAGCCTGAGAGGTTTAGAAAAATTGCTGATGCGGAGGCGATCGCATTGACGATTTAGGGCTGGGGAGATAATTTGGCGTAGCGATTGGCAGGTTATTTTCGTTGATAAATCAATATTTACAGAAGAACTTACTTGGTAATCTTCATGAGAAGTTTGCGCCAATGTCATCTCCAGATCGAGATTACTTTTCTGATTATTTGGTTGATCAATCAACTTGTCCTTATCTTGAACAAGTTCTAAATTAATATTCAGTTTTCCACAAATTAGGTTATAAGTGCCACGATCTACAATTTCTTCATTAAAGAAATTTTCTATCAACTGAACCGCTAACCCTAGTTCGTCCGCTAATAATGAGTTCGAGTATCCCTGCTTTAGAAATTCTTCCTTAGCTTTTTTGACAACCTCAGATGATGCTCTTAGCATTAGTGACGTAACCATTGATTTAGCCCCTGTGGCAACTTATAAAAATATTGATTTTTTAAATAAAGAAATTTAATACAGTTAAATATCCTGATTGACTGACAAATCTTACCGAAAAACGGGCAGGATGTCCGCGCCACAGGCATTTTTGATTTGTGAGTCAGGCATCTTGCCTGACATAGCTTTCAGATACTTTTGTCAGTCAATCAGGTTAAATATCTTACTCTGTGAGTAAGGATAGTCAAGCCCAAAGCCAGAACAGCTGTAGCGCACGCTGCGCGTGCGCTACAGCTTTTCTGGCTTTAAGGTTTCTTTTGCTTACCTACTTAGTTGGTAAAACTTTGAGCGCGAACTGCTCTAATTTAATTCTATTGTTTATTAAAAAAAAATTATTTAAGTGAGTTCATTAATATTAGCAATTGATGTAGGCGGAAGTAGTATTAAAGCAATCATATTGCGAGATGATGGCTTGGTAATGTCAGATAAATTCGTGATTGCGACACCAGAGCCTGCGACTCCTAACAAACTAATCCATGTATTGCTTGATGTGATTACTAAGCATGATACTTGCGATCTCCTTGCGATCGGGTTTCCGAGTGTTGTCGAAAGAGGGGTGACTAGGGGCGCAATTAATCTGCATTCCGACTGGGATGGATTTCCGTTGGAGCAGGTGCTACAAGAAAAAACAGGCAAACCAATTAAAATCGCTAACGATGCTGATGTCCAAGGTTACGGCGCGATCGCAGGTAAGGGGGTGGAGTTAGTAGTTACTCTGGGAACTGGATTTGGATCATCATTATTTCTCAATGGTAAGCTGTTGCCAAATCTGGAACTAGGGCAACATATTTGGCGCGATCGCGATACTTACGAAGATTGCTTGGGTCAAGCAGCTCTCGATCTCATTGGTGTTGAATTATGGAATGCAAGATTGTTAGAAGCGATCGCCACGCTCTATAAATTATTTAATTACGACAAACTTTATATTGGTGGTGGCAATGCTCGTTTAGTTACTTTAGATTTGCCACAAAATTTGTTCAACAAAGTAGCGATCGTTTCCAATGATTTGGGACTGATCGGCGGACTTGCCCTATGGCGATAGGCAAAAAAACCTTAAAACCCAAAAAGCTGTGGCGCACGCTGCGCGTGCGCCACAGCTTTTTGGGTTCTGGGTTTTATTATGCCGAGCTACTTATTCCCTTCCTATTGAAAGATTAGCGGTGCTTCTTTTTCACGATAGAGACTCGCGTAACATCGCTAACTTTTCAGGCAAAATACGATAGTAAATCCAAGTACCACGCCGCTCTTTGGTGAGCAAATCAGCTTCATATAAGACTTTAAGATGGTGGCTAACCGTCGGTTGCGCTAGACCTAAAGTTTCCACCAATTCACAGGCGCATACTTCTTGACTGGGCTGAGCCGATATGAGACTCAAGATCTGTAAACGGGCAGGTTCTCCCAAGACACGAAATATCGTAGCTAAATAATTTGCCTCGACAGAGGTGAGGCGACCTTCTAGCAAGGGCGGACAACAGGTAATCTTGGGAGTTGACTTCATATAGTCTTGTTGCTCAGTTTAATGTTTTTGGGATGTTTTGGGGATTGTCGCGATCGCCTGAAACTGATTTTAATTATAATTTTGCCATTCTTAATCATCTCGTATTTTATCTAAAAATTGATTGGCGATCGCTCAAATAAAAACCAAAAAGCTGTGGCGCACGCACAGCGTGCGCCACAGCTTTTTTTTTAGCAAGTGGCGAGTAATGCTTAACGAAACAGACGTTTGTAGTGAGAGCTATATAACTGCGATCGCTCTTGGTTTGTTTTTTTGGCATGATTTAACGCAGGACTAATTACAAATAGCGTAGTTCTAGTTAAGTTCTCTTGAATTGTCGTAGATGCCATATCCGCGAGAGGAACTATTAAAATCCTTTCATCTTCCCAACCTAAGCGATAACAAATTGCAACCATTGTGTTAGACGGATAATGCTCCATTAACTTAGTTTGAGCATTTTCTACATGATGGGCGCTGAGGTAGAGACATAATGAAGCTTGGTGTGATGCAAGACTTGATAATTCTTCGCGTTCAGGAACTTGGGTGCGCCCACTGATGCGCGTGAGAATAATTGTTTGGACTAGTTCAGGAATAGTTAGTTCTACTTGTAAACGAGCGGCGGCTAATTGGAATGCACTCACCCCAGGAATAATTTCAAAGGGAATATTGGCTTCACTGAGGGCGACCATCTGTTCTTGAATAGCGCCGTATAAACTAGGATCACCATCATGCAAACGGACTACTAATTTCTGCGATCGCACTCTGTCGATCATAATTTCCAAAATCTCTTCCAGCGATTTGCTCGCCGTAGGGATAATCTCAGCATCGGCACGACAAAATTGCAGCATCGATTCTGGGATAAGGGAATTAGCATAAACGATCACATCGGCTTTGGTAAGCAGGTTTCGACCTTTGACTGTAATTAGGTCTGGATCTCCAGGCCCTGCACCGACGATATAAACTGGTTGCATTCAAAAACTCTAAGATAAAAACAGAAATTAAGGGACTTGCAAGTCCCTAAACCTTTTTTATCTTAAACAACTAACTGCCCTAAGCGATCGCACAATATAGTTTTAATCTCAATCTGGCGATCTGCGTATTTCTGAACATAGCTTGTGGCTCGTTGCGTAATTTGATCGGTGAGATATTGAAAAATCTGGCGATCGCACTCATGATTAATCAATAATTTATGGACAGCTTCGGCAGTGGGTAGACTTTCTATTTCTTGAATTAATTCTAATGATAACTTCTCATGCACGGCAGCTCTGACTAAAATATCAATTCGGGCATCGGCTAAGTGACTAGAAGTGTTGAAAATTCCACCCGCTAGTTTCAAAAGTTTGCCATGATAGCCAACGAGAGTGATTGAAGTTACACCTAAGATCGCTGCTTCTACTAACATTGCGCCGATCCAGTTAGCGGTCTGCACTAATTGCGAAGTTGGGAATCCTAATCTTTGAGCAGCCTGATAGCCATTTGCGCCGATATAGAAGACGATCTCATGGGAGTTTGCCGCCTTAGTCTGTAAATCTGCACGAAACTCTTCGAGTTTATCTTCTACTGAGAGAGGTTTTGATATTGCCGAAGTACCTAGTAATGATAGCCCTTCTAAAATACCAAAAGCAGCATTAGAAGTACGTTTTGCCAACGCTCTACCTTCGGGCAAAATAAATCTAATTCTCGCCGTCATATTTTCTGGCAGTAATGGAACAAGATTCTCTTCCGCTAAATCTCGTGCTAATCGATAGATAGCTGGCTCTCCACTCGCAGTTCTTCCCAAACCTTCCCCTGCTTCTAAAATCAGGTGTTCTGCGCCTAGAGGTTCTAATTTTACCCATGCCCAGACGGGTGTTCCTGCGGTTAGGTCAAGATTATCGCCTGGATTACTAATGGCGATCGCAATTGCCGTTTTTTCGTCAATAATCGCGCTTTGGGAAATTTCGATTACTCCTAAGCCAGATTCTAATAAGTTTAGTTCTATGGAAGATGAATTTTTTTTGAGGATGGCAAAAATTGCCGCTTTAGCAGCAGCGATCGCAAATACGGGTAATGTGTAACCAGATTCCATAAATCAATCTTCTGCCTGTATAACGTTTGTGGACATTCTAGAGATTAATATAGGATTAAGTAACAAGGCAAAAGAAACCTTAGAATCCAAAAAGCTGTGGCGCACGCTGCGCGTGCGCCACAGCTTTTTGGATTCTGGTTTTTATTTCGCCTTGTTACTTATTACAAAAATTAATCAGGCTATATATCTAAATCATGGCAACAATTAACGATAATTATCTCAAACTTAAAGCAGGATATTTGTTCCCCGAAATCGCCCGCAGAGTGAATACATTTGTCGAGGCAAATCCTGAAGCTAAAGTAATTCGCCTTGGCATCGGCGATGTCACCGAGCCTCTGCCCTCCGCCTGTCGTGAAGCCATGATCAAAGCCGTCGAAGATATGGGCGATCGCGACTCTTTTAAGGGCTATGGTCCTGAACAGGGTTATGCGTGGTTACGTGAAAAAATTGCCATCCATGATTTTCAGTCGCGGGGCTGTGACATTGATGCTTCTGAAGTTTTCATTTCCGATGGCTCAAAGTGCGATTGTGGCAATATTCTCGATATCTTTGGTAATGACAATGTGATCGCCGTAACCGATCCTGTTTATCCTGTGTATGTCGATACTAATGTCATGGCAGGACATACAGGCGATATCAACGATAAGGGTGAATATGAAGGATTAGTCTATTTACCTGTAACTGCTGAAAACAACTTCACTGCGGAAATTCCTAATCAAAAGGTTGATCTGATCTATCTCTGTTTTCCGAATAACCCCACAGGGGCAACAGCGACGAGAGAGCATCTCCAAGCATGGGTGGACTACGCAAGGGCAAATGGCTCAATCATCTTCTTTGATGCCGCCTATGAGGCTTTTATCACCGATCCCAATCTTCCCCATTCCATTTATGAAATTGAAGGAGCTAAAGAATGTGCGATCGAATTTCGTTCTTTCTCTAAAAATGCAGGTTTTACTGGAACCCGTTGCGCTCTAACTGTGGTTCCTAAGAACTTAATTGGCAAAGCTAAGGATGGTTCTCCAGTGGAGATTTGGAAGCTCTGGAATCGCCGCCAATCGACTAAGTTTAATGGAGTCTCCTACATTGTTCAGCGTGGAGCTGAGGCTGTTTATTCAGAGCAAGGACAAGCGCAAATCAAAGAATTGGTTGCCTTCTATCTCGAAAATGCCACGATCATTCGCTCTAAATTAAGTGAAGCTGGCTTGCAGGTCTATGGTGGCGTAAATGCTCCCTATGTGTGGGTCAAGACTCCATCTGGACTGACAAGTTGGGATTTCTTTGACAAACTCCTGCACGCTTGTAATGTGGTTGGCACTCCTGGTTCGGGCTTTGGCGCGGCTGGAGAAGGTTACTTCCGTATTTCAGCTTTCAATAGTCGTGATAATGTCAATGAGGCGATGACTCGTATTCTTAGCAAGTTCAAATAAATTTATTCAGCGATTTACGTTCAATTCTGAACCAAGAGAGCTTGTAAGAAGATTGCTTTGCAACGTTCTTACAAACTTCCACGTAGGTAGGTGGCAAGCCCCAACTAAACCCAAGAAGTTGTAGCGCACGCTGAGCGTGCGCTACAGCTTCTTGGGTTTTGAGTTTAATTATGCTTGCCTACCTACTCCCTTACCAGTGTAAAAATAGGCCTAAAATACCAAAAATTTGGGGTGCGGCGCGCCGCGCTGCACCGTTTAATCTTTAGCTGGGAAGGGAGTAACATCATTAATTAATATATTTGGCATTGAGAGGGGGGCGATCGCCTTTATTTTGATTAGAATCTTTGGGTTCTACAGAAGATTTTTTCTTGAAGCGATCGCCATAAGGTAATGTATCGGGATCTTCTTCGTAATCTTCTTCATCGTCCTCAAATTCTTCGTCTGAATCATCTTCATAATATTCTTCCTCATATTCATTTGAAGAACTTTGGGTTACAGGTTCAGTCGTAGGTCTGGGACTACTAGGTATATCGCTTCCTCTGGGTTCTACTAAAGCACGGCGAATTAAGAGGTTTTGTCGCCAACTGGTTATGGAATTAAACGTAAAAGCCAAAATTCCACCGATCGTGAAAGCGGCTAACATAGTCATGCTCAAAGGCACTGCTATAGTCATTTGCCCTAAAAAAACAAGCTGTACTGTTGGCTGGAGATTTTGGACAAAAATGGCAGCTAGTCCAGTAATCACAAGCCCCGTAAATGCAAGTTGAAATACAGGAATTTTAGAACTTTTATTAACATTTTTTGCTTGGGGAAACTGCGATCCTCTCATAGTCAACCTCCTGTATCAGGACAAATCAAAACCCAAAAGAGGGTGGCGGCGCTCCGCGCCGCCACCCTCTTTTGGGTTTTGGGTTTAATTATGCTTGCCTACTTAGTACACTATCACCTAGCCACAAATTAACGAATAGGAATTTTATTTTGAGCATCCTCATTAGACAAAGCACAGTTATTTTGCCCGATCGCGAGACTTTACTCGGCGATGTTTATATTCAATATGGCAAAATTACCGCGATCGCTGATTCTCTAAACCCTGACGAACTCAGTGCCGATGACCAACCTTTAGAAATTATCGAAGCGCAAGGCTTGACCCTGATGGCAGGTGTAATCGATCCACAGGTACATTTTCGCGAACCTGGTTTAGAGCATAAGGAGGATTTGCGATCGGCAAGTCATGCTTGCGCCAAGGGCGGTGTGACCAGCTTTTTAGAAATGCCAAATACGCGCCCATTGACGATTACACAGGCGGCGCTAGATGACAAACTCAGTCGGGCGGCTAGCAAATGTGTGGTTAATTACGGCTTTTTTATCGGGGCAACGGGTGAAGTGTTGCCAGATTTGCTGAATGCAAATCCTACCTGTGGCATCAAAATATTTATGGGATCGATGCATGGGGCTTTGCTAGTCGATCAGGAAGAAGTTTTAGACAAGATTTTTTCGCAGGGCGATCGCCTGATTGCGGTTCATGCTGAAGATCAAGCAAGAATTGCTCAAAGACGGATTGAGTTTGCTGATAGTCAAGATCCTGCGAAACATTCATTAATTCAAGACAATCAAGCCGCTCTGAACGCTACCAAATTAGCGGTCAAGCTTTCTCAAAAATATCAACGCCGTCTGCATATCTTGCATATGTCCACAGGCGAAGAAGCGGATTTTTTGCGCGAAAACAAGCCTGCATGGGTTACGGCTGAGGTCACACCGCAGCATTTGCTGATGAATATTGGCGCATACGCTAAGATTGGCTCCCTCGCCCAAATGAACCCACCCTTGCGATCGCCCCGCGATCAGGAAGTATTATGGCAAGCACTCCTCGATGGTGTAATCGACTTTATTGCCACAGATCATGCACCACATACCTTGACAGAAAAGGGACTAGCGCAAACGCTAGAGCAGCCAGCTATAATCGAAAAATCAAGTGCGAACACAGTGTTGTTAGAGCCTGCCAACGTACCATCGGGGATGCCAGGAGTGGAGACTTCTCTGTCGCTGATGTTGACGGAAGCGATCAAAGGAAGATGCACAGTCCATCAAGTCAGTCAGTGGATGAGTGGTAATGTGGCGAAGGCTTATAAAATTGCCCATAAAGGCGAGATCCGCATTGGCTGGGATGCTGACTTGGTATTGGTTGATCTGCATAACTACAAGCCAGTTCGCAATGAAGATTTGCTAACTAAATGCGGTTGGAGTTCTTTTGAGGGTTGGGATCTGACGGGCTGGGCTGATACCACGATTGTCGGTGGTCAAGTTGCTTATGCCAAGGGCAAAGTAAACCCCGATGTGCGCGGCAAAGCATTGCAGTTTGGCTAGATTCGCGACACAATGAGTAGGCAATTTGGAAATCTAAAGTGTCAAACCTATTTGTATTAAGCTTGGCTGGAGCGATCGCCATTGGTTCGCTCACAGCCTGTAGCAATAATGACGGTAACTTCTCAATGCCTGCGAATGACTCTACCAAAGTCGAGTCTAACGTTCCATCACCAACCGCTTCTACACCAGCCATAGCGCCTACTAATCCAGATCCTGTCAACTTACCTGAATTACAAATAAAAGAGCTTGAGTCTTACAAGCATCGTTCAGGAATAGTCACAATGGAAGCGCCCAAGGGCTGGAATCTAATCGATAGCAGCCGAACTGGTGAGTTACTTTTGACTTGGAATGAGCAGGGAGAACGCGCCACAATTTCGGTGAATGTTTTTGTGCCTCCAAATGCAATTTCTGAAGAGCGTTTGAGTGCTACATTTGCGGTAATGATTAAGGGAATGTATGCGAATCAAGCAGATTTTGAGATGCGATCGCCTGTGCCTGAAGTTTCAGGAAATGTTGTAATTGACTGGTCATCGACGGTCGAAGTTGGCAATAACAAAGTTAAATTTCAAGCTAGCAGTAAGTTACAGAGACTCAATAATAAATTTGTAATTTTTACTTTCGGCGCGATCGCGCCGAAAGCTCCTGAATTAAAAGATTACTTTTTTAGAATTGCCAATGGCAAGATTATTAACGCAGATATTGCCATCCCCTAAAAGACGAGAGGACTAATTGCAGCGCTTCGCGCTGCAATTCGTCCTCTCATCTTTAGCTATGGCGCACGCTGCGCGTGCGCCATAGCTCTTTGGATTCTGGTTTTTACAATATCAATTCACAAAAATTATGCAGATGATCGCCATTGTCGATGCTTTTACTAATCAAATATTTAGTGGGAATCCTGCGGCAACTTTAATGGTTGAGCAATTTCCAGAAGATAGACAAATGCAGAGCATTGCAGCGGAAATGAATCTCTCAGAAACTGCCTTTGTAAAGCGTTTAGTTTCGGCTCAATATCAAAACTATTTTCATCTGCGATGGTTTACCCCAACTCAGGAAGTACCTCTGTGTGGTCATGCAACTCTAGCGATCGCCCATTATTTGCGGGAGTTAGAAGCGATCAAACTTGATGAGCCTATAATTTTTTCCACACTAAGCGGTGATTTGACAATTAACTTTGAAGATAACTTGATTGTGATGGATTTCCCTGCCACTTTTTATCAAGAATGTTCAACGCGATCGCTACAGATATTGGCAGAAATATTTGGCGATTTGTCCCATCAGGTTTTAGGACAGGCTCAAGACTACATCGCCGTACTTCTCGATTCTGAAACAGCAGTTCAAGATTTTTGTCCCCAATTTCAACTGATTTCTCAGTTAGACGGCTTTGGGTTGATCATTACAGCGATCGCCGATCCCGATCATTCCTATGACTTCGTATCAAGATTTTTTGCACCGAAAGCAGGCATTTTAGAAGATCCCGTTACTGGCTCAGCCCATTGCAGTCTTACTCCCTACTGGTCAAAGCGTCTACACAAAAAAGACCTCAGCGCCAAACAGCTATCAGCGCGTACTGGCAACCTGCAACTAAGCGATCGCCGCGATCGCGTCCTTATCAAAGGTGAAGCGATCACTTTTTTGCGCGGTCAAATTATTTTTGTCTAGTTTTTGCTCAGTAGAGGGTTGCAGCGCTTTGCGTTGCAACCCTCTACTGGGTTTTATGAACTAATTAGCGAGGGGCAAAAACACTTTTACAGTAGTCTCTTCATAAGGAACACTCTCAATTTCCAGTCTACCGTCATGCAAATCGACTAGCCGCTTAGCGATCGCTAGTCCTAGTGCAGTTCCTTGCTGAATGTATAATTTCTTCTCAAACTTGATATAAGCTCCGAGTCCCGCTAAATGCTCTGGCGCAAAACCCTGTCCATGATCGGTTACACTCAAGCAGAAATCGCCGTTTTCCCAATCACCTAATACTCTAATCTCACTGCCCTTGGCTGAGAATTTAAAAGCATTATCAATAATTTCCTTGGCAATAGTAATCAAATAAGAATCAGAAATTTGAATACTGGCATCCTTGATGTCAACTTTCAAATCGGATTTGCGGCTATAGTCTTCAGCAATTTTTTTGGCACAGCTGGCAATCTCGATGTCAATAAAAGTTGACCTACTATTTTTAGTCTGACTGATCCATTCAGAGTCTTTTTCCGTTGACTCTAGATCTGCGTATAGCAAAAACTTTTTCACCATCTCGTGCATATCTCGCCCTGCTTTGCGAATACGCTTAGCAATGTCAGGGACTTCATGGGCTTCCATTGCATGATAATTTTTTACTAAAATGTCAGCTAAACCCATAACTTCGATCGCAGGGAATAGTAACTGGTGTGGCAAGGACTTTGATATGTTGCCGCGTAGATTATCTAGCTCTTGCTTATAGTAATTATTAATTATTTCTTGTTTTCTAAACTGAGCATTGATCGCCCCTAGCAGTTCATCTCTGGTAAAAGGCTTGGTCAAATAATCATCAGAACCTAACTCCATTCCTTGCCGAAGATCAGTTTTGTCAGATTTAGCACTGAGAAACATAAAGGGAATAGCCGTGGTTGCAGGGTTAGCCCTCAAAGCTGTAATTACACCATAGCCATCTAGTTCAGGCATCATGATGTCGCAAATTATCAAACTAGGGATAGACTGCTGTGCCATTTTCAGACCGTCCCGCCCATTGCTTGCACTAATCACTACATATCCCTCAGATTGCAGCATTCTTGTAGTGTTAAGCAAGACATTAGGATTGTCTTCAATGAGAAGTATTTTCTTCATGTTGGCTTTGTAGTATCTATAGTGAAGTCCCTATTAAGCATTATAACTAGGTAGGCATAATAAAAACTGAAACCCAAAAAGCTATAGCGCACGCTGCGCGTGCGCTATAGCTTTTTGGATTTTAAATTTTCTGTAGTACAGAAAACTTTTTGAAAGTGCCGTAATCTATTTCATGATTAAGGCTTCACGATCAAAATGCCGTAGGCATCAGGATTGAGGTATTTGCGAACGGCGGCTTGAATATCTTCTTTGGTGATGGACTTGATGCGATCGGGATAGTTGAGTGCGTGGTCGAGGGAGCCGACAATGCGATCGTAATAGCCATAAATGCCAGCCCGTTCTTTGGGTGATTCGTTACCAAAAATAAAGCGGTTGCTGACTTGGGTACGGATTTTTGCTAACTCTTCATCAGTGACGAAAGTATCGTGCAGTTGCTGAATATGCTCACGAATTGCCTGCTCGACTATTTCTGCATTTTCTACATTTAGCTTGGCGAATACTTGGAAAGTTCCTTGCCAGCGCATTGCTGAGTTGCTGACGGAAATGCGATCGCAAATACGACGATTTTCTCGCAAGTCTTGTACCATGCGAGAGGTACGACCACTACCAAGAATATTCGCGAGAATGCTTAACGGATAGGTTTGTTCTAGTTCTTCAAGCCCTGCAACTCGCCATGTCATACTCAGTCTTGCTTGCTTTAAGCTGCTATCGACAACTTCGCGGCGGACAACTTCGGTAAAAGGCTTTTCGGAAATGAAGACAGGAGATTTAGGTTGTGGAGCGATCGCCTCACCTTCAAAATAATTGGCAATTACACCAACCATTTCGCTAACAGGTAAGTTGCCAACCACAGAAATAGTCATGTTTTGAGGTGTGTACCAATGGCGATGGAATGCTCGCATTTGCTCAGAGGTGACATTCTCGATTACTTCGACGGGACCAAGGACAGGGCGACGGTAGGGTAGCTGCTCGTAGACCATTTCGGAGATATGGCGATAGATGCGGCGATCAGGATTGTCTTCACTACGTCTGATTTCTTCGAGTACCACATGGCGTTCGCGTTGAAACTCTTCATCGGGAATGCTAGCTTTGAGAACGACATCCAATTGTAATGGTGCGAGTTTGGCATAGTCTTGGGGCGCAACATTGATATAAAAATGCGTATAGTCTTGGCTAGTTGCCGCATTGGTGTTGCCACCATGAGACTCGATCGCTTGTTCAAACTCGCCCAAGCCAAGGCGCTCACTGCCCTTAAAAACCATATGCTCTAAAAAATGCGCCATGCCATTAATCTCATCAAGCTCAGCCGCAGAGCCAACATTAACCCAGATACTTAGGTTAACTGCCTCAACAGGAACTTGTTCGGCGATGATTTTTATCCCATTGGGCAGAATATGCTGCGTGGGTGCAGAGGAGATGTTCGTAGCTAGATCATTGAGAGCATGATCGGGAGCAGCTACATCTAACCGACGTGGAATGACGATCGCTGGCATGGCAAATATTTTTTTACTAAAGTGATTTATGAAGTTCGGAGACGTTAAGCATCCCCGAACTTAGAGTCTAAAAATTTATAATTTTTCTAAAGCTTGCAGTTTGAAATAAGCTTCTCGCAACGGCAAGCTAGATGTATCTTCTAGCATAGCAGCAAAATCATAGGACTCTTGGTAAGCAGCGCGTGCTTTTGGCAGATTTCCAAAAGATAAATACAAATCACCGAGATAACGCTGAACGATCGCCGCAGTTTCCCGATCTCCTAGCACTAACGCCAAACTAGAGCGATTTTGCAATAAATCCTCAATCCGATAAAAGTTAGGGACTTCCAAATAAGCGGCAATTAAGCGATCGCTAGCGATCGACATTAGTTGGTAATTACGGTACTGTCGGGCGATGGTCAGAGCCATGCCATAGTCTTTGATTGCGGCTTTGTAATTGTCTAGAGACATCAGGCTATCGCCACTGTTAACGTAGGTGTAACCATTGCCCAGTGGGTCGCGGAGTGGACGCTCTTTTAATGCAGCGTAGTAAAGCTTAATCGCTTGTAAGTGATATCCATAGCGTCCTGCAACTAAACCTTGATTGTTCAAGGCGATCGCTTCACCAAGCTGCTGTTCGTACTTCTGAGAAATTTGTAGAGCTTTCTTACTCAAAGCACTTGCCGATTCTAAGTCGTCTTGGGCGATCGCAATACTTGCTAGATTGTTCGATGCTTGGATGACGGCTCCTTGATCATGCAAAGTGTTGCCAAAACCGACGCGCTTCTGCATCGTGTCTTGAGCTGCCTTGGTTGCCCCGATCATTTCGTAGGCATCACTTACTCGCGCCAACGTATAGGAGATCGCAGATTGATCATTGATTTGACGATAATAGCCAATGGCGTAAAGCCAAGTTTTGATCGCCTCGCGGGGTTTGCCAGCTTTAAGCTGAGTCTGTCCAACATCAAGCAAGCGATCGGCTTCGTCACGCACTATTGGATTTTGTGGGTTAACAATTTTTTGCTGAGCTTGGATTGGCATTGGCACAACAATTACCCCAATACAAGCGGCAAATATAGTCGCCACAAAACTTATCGTATTTGCAACTGACATTTTTTTACTCTTTATACGCATATCCCTACATCCTCACCAAAAGGTGCGTACATTGTAGCGACATAAACGCAATTTTTTATGGCTTTTTCTAGTAAATTACTTCGATTTAAAAAAATGACTTTGAGATTCCAAACTCTCTAACAGCCGAAACTGGACTAGCGATCGTAGTAGATTATGCTCTGGATATTTAATATGAAAATAAATATTTCCTGCTAAATAGTCAGTAAAAAAGCGCAAGCCTAACTCAAAGGTAATTACTCGGACTGCATTATAAATATAGTCTTCGTCAGTTTTGGTGAGGAATGAATTAGCGATCGCTTTATATCCAGACAGTATTTCTTGACAGAGATCCATGTCAAAAGGCACACCTTCCCACTTTCTTACATCCTCCCCCGCAGGATTGCAACCTGAGCGTAAGCAATCGCCGATGTCGTAATGGATCAGTCCCGATTTGACTGTATCAAGATCAACGATGCTCACGGCGAGTTGTGTATTTTGATCAAACAAAATATTATTTACTTTTGGGTCGCCATGCATAACCCGCAAGGGTAATTTGCCAGAGGCTTTGGCATCTTCCAGAATGTGTACTAAATTCTTGTGTTGATCAATAATTTTTTGACAGTAACTGATTTCAGGAGATTCTAGAGTATTTTTTCCCTTAGCGATGATCTGCTCATAATGCTGCAAATAGAGCGGGGTGATGTGAAAACCTTGGAGGGTATCTACTAATTTTTCTGGTGCAAGATCGCTAGTCAAGTGATGGAAAGTTCCGAGAGCATAGCCAACTTCTCGCGCTTGTTGGGAACTGGTAATTGTATCGAAGGACTTGGAGTTTTCGATAAAACTTAGCGATCGCCAAAATTCACCATCTTCAGTTTGTAAATAGTCTTGTCCTTGAGCAGTTGGTAATATTTGGGGCATTTCCCACCGCCGATCTAGGGGGCTTTTAGCAAGGCGATCGCGCACATGGTCAGTGTAAGTCCGCATATTTTGCATGACCAATTGCGGCTCACGAAATACATCATGATTGATGCGTTGCAAAATGAATGATCGAATCTCGGTATCTTGCCAAGAAACCCAAAAGGTATCATTAATATTGCCACTACCAAAGGCTTGAATATCAATAGCCTGAGCTTGTGGAGCAAACTTGGCGACTACAATTTTGAGTTTATCGAATAGATTATCTTTGTTATCTTGTGCCATAACTTTTAATTGTATAAGTAGGTAGGCAAAAGAAACCTTAAAACCCAAAAAGCTGTAGCGCACGCTGCGCGTGCGCTACAGCTTTTTAGGTTTTGGGTTTAATTATGCTTGCCTACTTAGCTGTCGCCACCTGTATCAGGACAAATCAAAACCCCAAATAAGATGGCGGCGCTCCGCGCCGCCATCTTATTTGGGGTTTCACGAAAGAGCTGCGATCGCCATATTCTTCCTATGCAAATCGAATTGGTCAATATAGATATTCTGATTTTAGTTCTTGCCGCTAGCATCGATTATGTAATTGGTGATCCTGTTAATTGGCTACATCCAGTGCAGGCAATGGGCTGGCTAATTTATAGATATATATGTTTAGTAACTTATCAGCCTGAGCAATCTGATAAACGTTCTGATAAGAGTGTCGCCAGATTTTCTCCCCTAGTTATGAAGGGGCTGGGCATGATTTTAGGAATGTTGATAATTTTGGGAAGCGGCGCGATCGCTTGGTTAATTGTAATTGCGGCAGCTAAAATTAATCTTGTTTTGGCGATCGCCATTTCTAGTATTTTACTAGCTGCTTGTTTTGCGGGGCGAAGTCTTAGAGATGCAGCAGAGTCGGTGCTAGCTGTTCTGGCAATAGGTAATCTCGATCAGGCTAGGCAAGAATTAAGCCGATATGTGGGGAGAGATACTCATGATCTTAATCAGAGAGAGATTCTCCGTGCTGTGTTAGAAACCGTAACCGAAAATGCGATCGACGCGGTTACTTCTCCATTGTTTTATGCCTTGATCGGGACTGCCTTATTTGACTATGGCGGCGTAGCTTTAGCGATCGCCTACAAAGCATCCAGCACCCTTGACTCGATGGTGGGCTATAGAGAAGCTCCATATACCGATCTCGGTTGGTTTAGTGCCAAGACTGATGATGTATTGACTTGGTTGCCATGTCGTCTAACCGTGCTAACTCTGGCGCTAATTTCTCGGAAGCCAATTTATGTCTGGAAAATCTGCGATCGCGATGCAAGGCAAGATCCCAGTCCTAATTCTGGTTGGAGTGAATGTGTGTATGCTGCAATTTTGCAAGTACAGCTAGGCGGCGAAAATCGCTATCGCGGAATTATCAAGTCAAAGCCGTTATTGGGTGATGATCTTCATGCGATCGCTCCTATAAAAATTATTCAAGCTTTTCAGCTAACTCGGATTTGCTTTTTAACTTGGTTAAGCATAGCGATTATTATTCTTGTTTACATAAATTAATGCCTTTAAAAGCTTAAGACAGTAGGATTTTTTATTAGTCCTACTCCCTTCCCAGTGAAAGATTAGCGGTGCGGGGCCAATCGCCCCCCCGCAAAATCATGTGTTTTTATATTTATTATTATATTCTCTTAATTTATATTTTTTTTTTTTTTTTTTTTTTTATTTTATTTCCCCCCTTCACTTAATAAAAATATATAAAAAAACATTTTTTTTGGCGGGGCGGCGCTCCGCCCCCCACCGCTAATCTTTCACTGG
>JBBQRB010000009.1:0-28170 GCA_038215315.1 Pseudanabaenales cyanobacterium | reverse complement strand
AGCAAATCTTACTGAGAACAAGGAGTTTAATTGCCTTGTTTTTTGCGAAAAATTCCCTGCAATAAATTGCGGGCTAAAAGCTTAAGTCAGTTGAAACTGACTTAAGCTTTTAGCCAAGAACTTTAGTTCTTGGTGACTTGTTTGTACACCGTAGCTACCGCAGGAGAGGGCAACAAGAAAATAACTGGGTTTTTCTCCCTTTCTCCTGCGGGAGAAGGGGATGAGGGCAGATCTTCGCTAGACTTCTGTTGCAATATTAATCTACTGCCATGTTTGCCAGTTGCATCAGTTACTACAATGGCACTGGTCAATGGCACTGGTCAATGGCACTGGTCAATGGCACTGGTCAGTTATGGCTGTCGCCAGTTTTACAGCGCTTCGCGCTTTTAAAAACCCGAATAAATTCTTAAAAGTGCCGCTTCGCGGCACTTTTAAGAATTTATTCGGGTTTTTAAGTCTTAATAGACTGTACTAAGGCGGCGCTTCGCGCCGCCATGACTGTTTTGGATCTTACGGTGTGATATTGCGATCGCTGTCGCGCCAAGGAGTCTCGGCAAAGCTGGCATTTGGCAACTTCGGCAAGCCCCATTTATTAACTAAAAACTGTAATAAACGATCTTGCGATCGGTGAAATGCATCAAGATCTCCTTCGCCACGATTGACGATCGCAAACCAAATTGCACCATATCGTTGAGTTGGCAAAACTCCTGCAAGGGCGCTCACATCGGATAAAGTGCCAGTCTTGACGATCGCCCCTGCGGGAATTTTACGGTCTTCAATTGTGCCGCAATTGCAGGTACTAACGGGAAATAGATCAGCGAGGGTCAGTCCTTCAACTTGAGCGCGATTATGCACTTCCATCAAAATTGCGACATTGGCTCTTGGGGAAATTTGATTAGCTTGTCCCAACCCTGACCCATTGATTAGCCTGATCTCGTTTAGGGGAATTCCAGTTGCTTGTGACGCAATGATGGCAACTTGTTTGCCACCACCGAGCTGATCCGCCAACATTTCTGACATAGCATTATTACTAAACGTATTCATCTTTTTGAGAATTTGCCATAGTGGTAATGATGAATGACGGAATAGTAACTTGCGGCTAGCTTGGATTTGCGGTGCTAAGTTGGGGGAAGTGCGAACATTACCTAAAATTACCAACTTAGGCTTGGGCGTTCCCACTGGCATAGCTGCATATTGATCGGCAACTTCACCCTGCCATTGTTGGCTATCTAAGGCTAGACGCAATAGGTTGGCGGATTTTTGTCGCTCCGACTCAAAGTTCATAGCAAAGTTGCCAGTGACTAATAGGTTGCCTTGCACTCGCTTGATTCCTAACTGGTTAAGGCGATTGCCAACCGCGATCGCCTCTTCCCACACAAATAATGGATCGCCAGCACCCTCAATTACCAAGTCCCCTTTGAGCGTATCCCCCGCTATATCCCCGACAATCGAAACATTAGTAACAAAGCGATGGTTAGAACCCCAAGTTAACAGAGCCGCCAGAGTCGTTGCACTTTTGGTTAAAGAAGCTGAGGGGAGGGGACGACTAGACAGGCGACCTGCGGCGATCGCGCCATCGTGGGATTGAATCCAAACTCCTTGATTGGGATTAATTAATCCCGATCGCTGAAGCTCACTTAGCATGGCAGAAATTGCTTGCTTAGCATCGGGATCTGCTTGAGTGCTAGCGATCGCTTCTGATGCCAAAACTGGGCGTGTAGCATAACTCATGATTGATCGAGGCACTGTGGCGATCGCACGACCATCGAGAGCTTGGGTAGAGATTGCTAGTAGTAAAGCGCTAGCTAGGCTCCAAGTTGTCATTAGATATTTACTGTTTGATTTAACGACAAGTGAAGTATAGCCTCTGCCAAGTCTATCGGGACAAGAAACTAAAAACAAAGTCGCGCCCCAACTCCATTTTTAGTTTTAGAATTGGTATACTTATTTTTATATGAAATTATACAATTCACAAAAATGTGTCAGCACTTTTGCGAATCAAAAATCAAATCCATTACAGCGCCTTGCGCTGTTATAAAACCAAGAGAGATTATTGAAAGTGCCGCGAAGCGGCACTTTCAATAATCTCTCCATACCCTTTAAAGCCGCAACTCGCAATAACCCACGAAATTGGCTAAATTATGCTGTCAAACATACCCGAATATCAAGTAGTTGAACGGATTTACGAAGGTTCCAATTCTCAGATTTATCGCGGGATTCGAGTTGCAGATAATTTGCCAGTAGTTTTAAAGATCTTAACCACAGAAATACCAACCGCCCAAGTGGTCGGACGCTACAAACTAGAATACGAAATCATCAAAAGCCTAGACTCAAATTTAGTTGTCAAAGCCTATGACTTTCGACAGGATAAAAATAAATTTGCGATCGTCTTAGAAGATTTTGGTGGTCAATCTTTAGGGGACATTTTGCAAGCAAAAGCCCTTGATTTGTCGGCAACCCTAGTTTTAGCAATCCAGATCTGCCAAGCTGTTGGCGAGGTTCATGCCGCTAATATAATTCACAAAGATATTAATCCTTCCAACATCGTTTTTAACCCAGAGACTAGACAGCTTAAAATCATCGACTTTGGAATATCTTCTTCTTTACCAAAGGAGAAACTAAGCATCGATTATAAAGAGGGATTAGGCGGGACATTAGCCTATCTTTCCCCCGAACAAACGGGACGAATGAATCGATCGCTGGACTATCGTACAGACATTTACTCAATGGGGGTAACTTTCTATGAGATGTTCACGGGCAAGGTTCCTTTTAAAAATGTTGATCCCCTAGAACTAATTCATTATCATCTTGCCTTAGTGCCAATTGCTCCGCACTTAGCAGAATCATCAATTAACTTGCCAATTCCCGAAGTCTTATCACAGATAATTTTGAAGCTATTGGCTAAGAATGCCGAAGATCGATATCAGAGTGTGTGGGGGGTAAAAGCAGATCTAGAAAAATGTCTACACCAGTGGCAATCTCAAGGACAAGTAGAATTGTTCCAATTAGGAGAACAAGACATAACTGATAAGTTTTTAATCCCTGAGAAGTTGTACGGTCGTGAGAAGGAAGTTGCCAGTTTACTGAAAATCTTTGGAAAAGTTGCCAATAAACATCAAGATCAAGAATCTCAAATTGCGAAATCTCAAAATGCGGAAATAATCTTGCTGTCGGGATATTCAGGAATTGGTAAGTCAAGATTGGCTCAGGAAATCCATAGATTAATCGCTAAAAGTCATGGCTATTTTATTGCTGGCAAATTTGAGCAACATCAACGAAATATTCCGTACTACGCGATCGCCCAAGCCTTTCAAAATTTGATCGCTCAACTATTGACTGAGAGCGAAGCTAGTTTGCAGCGATGGCGATCGCTACTTATTCAGAATCTGGGTAGCAATAGATGGCTAATTACGCAGGTAATTCCCAGTCTAGAGTTGATTATTGGAAAGCAGGACAGTAATCAACTAGAAAATATATCCATTAATGAAGCCCAAAATCGGTTTAACTTAGTCTTTCAAAAATTCATTAGTGTTTTTGCGCGATCGCAACATCCACTCGTAATATTTTTGGATGATTTGCAATGGGCTGATCGCGCTTCTCTGAAGCTACTAGAGCTTGTGGCAACTTCACCACAAGAGGCGATCTTATTGCTGGGAGCGTATCGAGACAATGAAGTAAATGCTGCTCATCCGATGCAGCAGATGTTAAAAAATATCCAACTATCGAATGTCAAAATTAACCAGCTTGTCTTAACTGAGTTAAAACTATCAGATATAAATCAATTGATTTCAGACACTTTGTCCTGCTCACTAACGGAGTCATTGCCCCTAGCAGAATTAGTGCAGCAAAAGACTAGCGGCAATCCTTTCTTTATAAACGAGTTTCTAAAGTCTCTTTGGAATAGACAACTAATCAACTTTGACCATCAGTTTCACCGTTGGCAATGGTCAATTTCCCAAATTCAAGACTGCGACATCACCGACAATGTGGTCATCTTGATGACAAAAAAAATCCAAAGTCTTAGCGATCGCACTCAACAGCTTTTACAAATAGCAGCTTGCATTGGTAATCAATTTGACATCCAGACCCTTCTGCTCGCTGATGATTTTGATATCTCTAATTCAGGACGATCGCTTAGTGAGCTATTACTACAATTAAAAGAAGCAACTTTTGAAGGCTTGATCCTACCTTTAAATAACGCTCATCAGTCTATTTTCTACGGTAGCGAAATAATCGATGCACTTCCTGAAATTAGTTACAAGTTTGTGCATGACCGCGTTCAACAAGCCGCCTATTCGTTAATCCCCACCTTGCAGCGACCAATAATACACCAGAAAATTGGTCAACAGTTACTGGCAAATACGACAAATTCGGAATTGGAATTAAAAGTGTTTGACATTGTTGAACAACTTAATCTAGGAATAGAGCTAATCTCAAATCAAGATTTAGACCAAAATCAAGAAAATTGCATCAACCTTGCTCAGCTAAACCTCATCGCTAGTCAGAAGTCCAAAGCCTCTAGTGCCTTTAGCGCTTCCCTAAACTATGCCAAAACTGGACTATCTCTTCTTTCTTCCTCCAATTGGGATACTCATTATGATTTAACTTTGAGCCTTCATCACCTAGCGATAGAAGCCGCATTTCTAAGTGGAAACTTTAGCCAGATGCAGATATGGGCAGACTTGACTATTCAAAATGCTAAAAATCTCTTAGATCAGGTTAAAGTCTATGAAATTCAAATACAGTCATTAGTAGCTCAAGATCGCAGAATAGACGCGATCGCAGTGGGCATCACGACCTTAAAATTGTTGGAAATTCAACTGCCAGATCAAGTGTCTCAGTCTGATATAGGTGTAGCTTTACAAGACTTTCAAGAAATTATCTCAACCTATCGCATAGAAGATCTATTAGATTTGCCAGCCATGACTTCGGCTCAGAAGTTAGCATCTGTAAACATATTATTGAGCATTGCTGCTGCCGCCTATGTGTCTGCACCAGAGTTATATATTATTGTTGTACTGGAACTTGTAAAGCTATCAATAGAACATGGTAATGCTAAAGGATCTTCCTATGGATATGCAGCCTGTGGGCTAATTCTTTGCGGATTACTAAATCAAATGGAATTAGGTTTTCAATTTGGTCAACTAGCTTTAAACCTGCTGGATCGATCGCCATCTCAAGAACTACTTGCCAAAACATTAGTGATTGTAAATGTGTTCATCAATCATTGGAAAAATCACTTAAAAGAAACATTGCAACCTCTACTAAATGCTTATGCTATTGGTATTGAAACAGGAGATATTGAATTTGCAGCCTATGGCTTGTGTTTATATAGTCACCATCTCTATTACTCTGGATGCGAATTAAATCTACTAGAGAATCAAATATGTGAATATAAAAAGCTGATTATTCAGCTAATACAAGAGACTACTTTAAACTGGTTGAATATTTATCATCAGAGCATTTTGAATTTGCTAGACAAATCACCGTGTCCTGAGAAATTAGTAGGAGAAATTTATAACATTAAGCTAATGCCAGCCATTCATCTACAAAGTGGCGATCGCAGTTCATTATTCATGCTGCATTTCCAGCAAATGACCCTTTACTACTTATTTGAGGAATATGATCAAGCGATCAATAGTTCTGATCAAGCCCACTTGTATAAAGAATCTGCTATTGGTCTAGGTTCCTACGCGCTTTTCTATTTCTACGACGCTCTAAGTCGTCTAGCCACATATCCAAATCTAGATAGCGATAAACAGCTACAAGAAATAGCAGCTATATCTGATAGTCAACAAAAAATGTATATTTGGGCAACCCACGCTCCCGCAAACTATCTCCACAAGTGGCAATTAATTACGGCTGAGAAACATCGCGTCTTAGGTCAAACTCTAGAAGCTATGGAAGCCTATGATTTAGCAATTGAATATGCTAAAGACAATCAATATATTCAAGAAGAGGCTCTTGCTAATGAATTAGCAGCTAAATTTTATCTATCTCAACATCGTTATACTATCGCTAAGGCTTACATTCAAGAAGCAAGATATTGCTATTTACAATGGGGAGCAGTTGCTAAAGTCAAACATCTAGAAAAACACTACGCAAACTTATTAGAGCAAACATCTAATAATTATAAATCAACAGTGAACTCTAGAAAATTATTGTCTGAAAGCTCATCTACAACTGGCGCAGATACTATCGATCTAGAATCTGTGATTCGATCTTCTCAAGCGATCGGTAGAGAAATTCGCCTCGACCCATTACTATCAGCTTTGATGAATATCTTAATTGAGAATGCTGGAGCGCAAACTGGTTATTTACTATTGCCTAAGCTTGTTAATGACTTATCTTCCAGTATTAATTCTGGAAGTTTTGATGATGAAACCACTCAGATAGATTGGCAAATCGAAGCGATTAAAGACATTCGGTATAAAAATGTGGCGTTGCCTAGAATTTCTTTACTCACTACAACCTTTGAAGGCACATATTATGTACCACTTTCTTTAGTTTCATATGTGGCAAGAGCTAGAGAAAGTGTCGTTTTAGATAATGCTTCCCAGTTTGGCAATTTCCAGAACGATCCTTGGATTGTCCAAAATCAATCTAAATCAATTCTGTGTATGCCCCTGATCAATCAAAATAGTCTGATTGGGATTATTTTATTGGAAAATAACTTAACCATCAGTGCATTTACGCCCGAACGTATAGAAATAATTAACTTGCTATCAACTCAAGCAGCTATTTCCATCCTCAAGGTACGCCTACTGCAACAGCAATCTGAGCTAAATATATCATTACAGACAGAGATTAACGATCGCGTACGAGCTGAAAAAGCGCGTGATCGCCTGATTTCTATTCTCCAAGCTTCAACCGATATTATCGGTATGTCATCGCCGCAGGGTAATGTGCTATGGAATAATGCTCAAGCAATGGAAGTCAGAGGATTGTCGTCAGAGACTGACGTATCTCCATTAAGCATTCCCAACTATCATCCTCAATGGGCTTTAGATATCATCCAAGGTCAGGGTATTCCCACTGCGATCGCAGTAGGTACTTGGGTCGGCGAAACTGCAATTTTGAATAACGAAGGACTAGAGGTTCCTGTCTCTCAGATGATTATTGCCCATAAAGATGCAAATGGAAATCTAGAATATATTTCCACAATTATGCGGGATATCACTGAAGCAAAGGAACGAGAGGCTGCCCTAAGTAGATCGGAGATGACTTTGCAAAATCTGGTGGCAGGGACTTCCGCAGTTACAGGTGTGGACTTTTTTCCTGCGTTAGTTAAGCACATTGCAGAAGCTCTAGAAGTAGAGTACGCTCTAGTCACAGAGCTAGTTGACGAGAACCTGACAGCATTGGCATTTTGGGGGAATGGAAATGCCAGAGAATCAATGAGCTACTGTCCGATCCAAACTCCCTGCGAAATAGCTCTCAGAGATGGTGAATATGTTTGCCCCTCATTTGTGCAGCAGTTCTTTCCTGAAGATAATGACCTTATATTTATGCAGGCCGATAGCTATATGGGTATCGCGCTTAGGAACAATGAAGGTCAAGCGATCGGCAATCTTTGTATTCTCGATAAAAAAGCACTCCAAGATATTCCTCGCATCAGAAATATCTTGCAAGTATTTGCAGCAAGAGCATCTGCGGAATTACAAAGAATCGCCGCTAACGAGCAAATCTATCAGCTCAATCACTTCCTTGAAGAAAGGGTCAAGGAGCGAACTACCCAGCTAGAGACTGCCAACAATGAGTTGGAGTCTTTTTCTTACTCTGTGTCCCATGATCTACGTGCGCCGCTAAGAGCCATTGATGGATTTTCAAGGATTTTGCAAGAAGATTACAGTGGTTGCGTTGATGGTGAAGGTACTCGCTATCTCAAAATTATTCGTGATAATACGAAGCGTATGGGCGAGCTAATTGATGATCTACTCAATCTATCGCGATGGAATCGCCGTGAGATGTCTAAGCGACTAATAGATGTCAATAAGTTAGTTAATCAGATAATCAGTGAACATGAAGCAGAAATAGAAAAGCGACAGATAGAGTTAATTATTTCTGAGTTACCTAAATGTCATGCAGACGAATCTTTATTAACTCAAGTTTGGGTAAACTTAATCTCAAATGCGATTAAATATACAGGTAAAACTGAAAAAGCTCGTATTGAAATAGACTATCTAATGATTGACGATCAAGTCACCTATTTGATTCGCGATAACGGTGCGGGGTTTGATATGCAGTATGCAGACAAGTTATTTGGAGTATTTCAAAGAATGCACCTTGAGCGAGATTTTGAAGGGACTGGAATCGGTCTAGCGATCGTCCAACGCATCATTCAAAGACATGGCGGTCGAATTTGGGCTGATGCGGCAGTTAATCAAGGGGCGACTTTTTACTTTACAATTACAGCTAAATCTTCTAACTACTTGCAATGACAGATCTAATTTCTGAACGATCCGTTTTTATATTACTAATTGAAGATAGTGATGCGGACGCAGAACTAGCAATAAGAGCTTTACGCAGCAGCAGAATTAGTAACCAAATTCAACTATTACAAGATGGCGCGGAAGCTCTAGATTTTTTGTTTTGTCGCGGCAATTATAGCGATCGCGAAATTACTGATCATCCTAAAATTATATTGTTAGACCTCAAACTTCCTAAAGTCAGTGGTTTAGAAGTTTTACGGCAAATTAAAGCTAATCCCCGTACTCAGATGATCCCAATTGTGGTGTTAACTTCATCAGCACAGGACAGTGATGTTATGAAGAGCTACCAATTAGGAGTTAATAGCTACATCGTCAAACCAATTGATTTTGAGCAATTCAACCGATCTGTTGAGCAGTTAGGACTGTACTGGGTCTTAATGAATAGATCGCCCGTTGTGCAATCTTAAAGCCCAAAAAGCTGTGGTGCACGCTGCGCGTGCACCACAGTTTTTTGGAGTTGGTTTATAATTCGGCAGGCTTTGCAATCTTTAAAATGTTGATCTTGGGAGTAGCAAATTCTCCTCAATTTTTAGTCGCGTTGATTGATTTAAATAACAATCACTATCAAGACATTCGACTATTAGCTTATTCGCTTCACAGTATTGATTGAGCTTTAGCATCTGTTCTTCTGAAAAATTCCAAACTCTACCAATGTTTTGATAGCGAATTGTCTGTTCTCTTAGCTCCTGTGTCCAATTTTGCCACTCTTCAGTATTAGATATGTTGTTAGGGCATGATCTGATGAGACTTCTTAAGGATTCACTGAAGGACAGAGCATGACTGTCTTTTGGGCTTTCTAGCACATATTCTAAGGCGAGACTTAGATCAAGTTCAAGATCAAGATCAATACTTTCTTCTTGATGAGTTTCTATGGAATTAGCCAAATCAAAAGCTAGTTCTAGATTTAGATTGTAGTTTTGACAAAGGTCGAGATCGAGGACTAGAGTTCGAGCTAATACATTAGCCGCATTTATAGACGTACTTTGAGACAGCCCTCGACCAAGGGTTAGGTAAAAAGCTCTTATCGATCTAATACTTTGACTAATACTTTGATTGGTTTGGATGGAGATTGCCTTTTGATTGACCCAATCTAAAAAGCTCTGTAATTGCTCGTCCTCAGCCAAGATTAGATGGCATTGTTGCTGCATGAGCAATAGCAAATCATCAGCTGTACGCATCATGCTTACTGCCAGACGTAAAACATCCTGCCATCGCTCTTCGGCAATTTTACTAGCTAGGAATAATAGTGTTTGTTGATTTCCATTATAAATTAGCTCCCTAGCAGCTAAGTATTCCTGAAATGTCAGATGTGAAAAAGAATAAATCCCTTTAGCGCGTTCTACAAATAAGCCATGCTGAGATTCGATCGCCTTAATGATGGCGGCGCTATCGAGATGGAGATCCTCCTCATTAGTATGCGCCTTAGGTAAGTTGCGGATGTAATCGGTGATATAGCGTTCCAAATCAACTTGCCTAAAAAAGTAATCTCCTTGATTAAAGGTTGTGTAAGCAACTTGAGCTAGCAAATCTTCTTTTCTTTGCATAGACAGGTTCTTATATATTTGATGACGTTCAATATTTCGCTTTGCATCCCATTTCTTGAGT
The DNA here is from genome assembly GCA_038215315.1 of Pseudanabaenales cyanobacterium. Taxonomy (GTDB): domain Bacteria; phylum Cyanobacteriota; class Cyanobacteriia; order Pseudanabaenales; family Pseudanabaenaceae; genus Pseudanabaena. Next base: position 18,073 of record JBBQRB010000009.1, on the reverse strand, counting down.
AATACATCTAGCCCCTCTCTATATAGTTCAGAGCGATTTGTAGGAAAGTCTCCATATTCATCAAAAACTAAACAGAGTAACGTTAACAGCAAAGGATTTGTAGCTAGTTCTTGAATTGGGCGATTAGCTTCTACTTTTTGTAAAAATAATTCTACATGGCGAGAGTTGCCAGAAAACCAGCGCTCTGTAAAATGAGAAATTTGTAATGGCTGAAAGTTTGCTAATTCAACTTCTGTGAACTTCTCAAAAATATATTCCTGCGCTCCTAAACGACTCGTAATTACAAAACGATTGTTATAGTACTTCTCTGAAAAGCTTCTCAAGTCTTCAAGTACTCGATGTAAATCACTCTCTCGCACTTCGTCAAGTCCATCCCAAAATAAAATGGCTCTACCTTGGGTTAGCAGATGCTTGATTTCTGGAGCATTAGCAATGTCGTAAGAGTGAAAATCTTGGATTATATAATCGAGAATACTCGGCTGAGAATCCATGCCAGCATATTGTCGTAGGGTTATAAAAACTGGCACTAAGTCGCTAAAAATTTCTCCCTGCGAGCATTTGAGTGCTGTAAACTTTAGGAGAGTAGTTTTCCCTGCTCCTGGCTTGCCAAGAAGCATTATTTTTTTGTTTCGACTTAGGGCTTCCATGCTGGAAACTCGATTTTCACTAATTGCGGAAATTCCTAAGCGATCGCCACTGTGATAAGTAGCGAGGATATCGGACATTCCTAAGCGGCGGCGACCAGTAATTTTTTCTAGTACATCCGTTCCCGTGTAGATTTCTTCTAAATTGATTGGATGGGACATATCCAATACTCTCATGGTGGCACAGCGCTCTTGAATGATCTGCTGGCTGCGATCGCGAAGTTGTTGAACTAATTCTTCATTATTATTTTCTTTAAGATCTAAAAAATCAGGATTAGAAATGTGACTTATTGGAGATCTAGCTTCGCTAGAATCTTTAGTCATATTTGTCGTGAACGATGTTTCTTCCAATTGATTTTGGAGAACATGAAGAAGCCGATTATTTTTGCCTGGTCCTTTACCACCAATATCAAACTTTCTATAAATTTCACCCATGCGTTTACGATATGCTTCTTCCGATATTCCCAAAAAGTTGGCAACTTCTCGATCATCACGATTTTCACTAAACCGCAGCAAGAAAACACGCTCTTGGTCTGCGGAAAGTTGATGATTTTGAGCCATTTTTGCAAGAAACTTCTGAGGAAACATAAATACTTCAAAGGTAAATAGTCAAGCAATCTGATTGCCTTAACTTAGCATTAAGTAGCTAGCTGAATCAAAAAAGCTGAGGCGCACGCGCAGCGTGCGCCTCAGCTTTTTTAATTCAGGGTTTTGATTCAGCGCAAGGCGCTGAATTTTTCATGACACCACCGATCTATATCTGCTAATAGTTGATCCCCTATCTCCCAAGGTAATAGGTGCGCTGTGTCTGCATAGCAAATAAACTCACAATCTTCTAGTAGATTAGCCGTCTCAGCACTTGCCGCCGCCGTAATGTGGCGATCGCCTGTTGCGGCAAGCATCAGGCAGGGGATTTTAATATTTGATAAGTCTCTAGTACGGTCATAGCCTTGTTTAAGGGCTTGTGATAGTGCTTGTTGAGCATATTGGGATGTCTGGAGATAGGCTTTGGCTCCAGTCGTAGATATCTGATCATAAACAGTCTGGGTATGCTGTTGGACTAAATATTTAATTAAAGAATGCTTTCCAAACCAATTAATATGCCAGTTTTGATTTAAAAAGGCTCTTGGCAATAGGCGGTGTAGAGCAACTGCAATCAATAAATTTACATATTGCCATATTGGTATTCTCGGTAAGCTACTACGCGGTTTTGCGGCTGTAGCAATTAAAATTAAACCCACAATATTGGGTAAATTAGGTGAATTTGGTAAAGCTATGCTGTTAGAACTTTCCCCTTGAAGCCTTTGGGCTTCAACTGCTTTTAGAGCTAGCTCTATAGCCATAATTCCTCCCAATGACCATCCTAAAATCAAATAATCAGTCTGGCAATCAGTTTGAGATTTACTAGAAATATCGGTTAATAGGTTCCAGAGATCATCTATATGATCTTGCATCGTGAATGGCTCCGAGGTCTTATTATTGCCATAGCCTCGCAGATCAGGCGCGATCGCATCGACACCACGATCTTGAAAATGCTGGACAAATATTTTCATCGCCTCGCTATTTCCAGGATGTCCATGTAAGCAAACTATCTTTAAACAGCGTCCATCAGTTGTCATTTTCAAATTACAGTGCTTTGCCCTTTCTTACTCCCTTCCCAGTATAAGAATAGGTATTAAAACCCAAGAATTAGCAGTGCGGCGCGAAGCGCCGCACTGCTAATTCTTGGGTTTTAATGCCTTTTCAATTGCAACTCCTTAGATTAAAGTTGGCATATTGTATCTGGGACAACCAATCTAAGTTGCCTCAAGTTGGTAGGATTTATGTTGAGATAGCCTGTTTTTTATTAAATTTGTTGACATAATTTTTGTTCAAACGCCGCTCAGTTAAAAAAACATGATTGCTATGACAGGTTCATTGCCTAACTCAGACCTTGCGTCTAACAATTTAACAGATGGACAGGTAGTGAGGAATGCCACACTACACATCCTACTAGCAGCTATGCGAGTCATGAGCCGATCTACTGGGGTACTCCAAGTAGAAACTAAGTCTCATCGATGGAAATTATTACTAACCAGTGGGGGGCTGGCATTAGCCGAAGAAGAGGGGCAGGTTATACCAACACTAGTGCGTAAGTACAGCAATAAGGGACTTAGCTTCTCGCGTCTACCCACATGGGAACAGCGCCAAGTAAATCGTCCTTATTGTTACCCTTTCGTTACTAACGTTTATCGCAAGCATCCTGACATTACTAAAGAAGTAATTAAAGAAACTATTCTGGAAAATCTCTTAGCTATTCATTTAGAAGATGACTTTACATTCGTATGGCATCCAGCTAATGATTTACAAATAGATTTTCCAGCTTTGCAACTCTCTGTCCTCGAAAATTCTATAGCTAATGAAGTTAGGCAGTGGCAAAAATTTGAGTGCGTGAAACATCCATATCAACAGGTACAGTTACTTGACGCTGCAAATTTGCTGGCTAGAGTAGGAAATGATAATTTCCCATTGTTTGCCAAGGTGACCACAGGGCAAGATCGTATCTGTGCGATCGCTGATACCTTCAAGCAACCAGTTTACCGAACTGCTCTGCTGTTAGATAAATTGGCTCAAAAAAGTATTGTTTCAATAGATGCTTTAGAAGAGCGTAAGTCAGACATCGATATTGCTTCTCCAATAGTCCCTGCGATCGCTAAAGAAGAGCCTAGAGTTTTTATTGTTGATGACTCGACCGTTTTGTTACAGCAAATGCAGCGACTTTTGACTGGTTGGGGATATCAGGTTGATTTTACGGACAATGCTGAAGAAGCAACGGACAGGATTTTAGAATATCAGCCAATGATTGTCTTTATTGACATCAATATGCCTAGCCTGAATGGTTTTGATTTAATAAAGCAAATTCGTCGTCAGCGAGACTTGGGATCATTGGCACTAGTTCTGGTAACGGCTGAAAATAGTATGACCAATAACTTTAGGGCAAGGTGGGCTAACTGTCGGTTCCTCGCAAAGCCCAGACTATCATCCGACACTCCAAAATTCCGTGATGAGTTGCGTAATTTGTTAAGAGAAGTTGCGCCGTTATCAACTGATACATTGGTCTGAAAGTTTTGGGTATGCTGATGTAATATTCCAAATTTTCAAATAGTTATTTGTCAAAGTATTTTTAAATATTTGAAAGTGCTTCATTAGTGTAAAAAAAATATAAAAATATGAATGGACATTTCTTAATAATCGACGATTCTGCTACTCAAAGACATCTGCTAAGTTCCTTGCTACAGCAAGTAGGGCATACAGTTGACTTTTGCGAATCATCAGCGGGGGCGCTTGATAAAATTGTTAGTAACCATTACGCAGCCGTGTTTTTGGATATTGTTCTACCAGATCAAGATGGTTATAGATTTCTTAGAGAAATGCGATCTGATAGCAAGTCTGCTGACCAGTATGTGATTTTGTGTTCTACCAAAAGTACTAAGTTGGAGATTGACTATGGTTTAAAGCGGGCAAAAGCCAACGACTATTTGACTAAGCCTTTCACTCGAGAGTCCCTTTCTGCGGTATTAGAAAAATTACCACAGCAAGTTTTATGAGTTTGACTAAAGACGTGATGAAGATTACTCCTAATAATCGATATATTGTGACTAAAGTAGGTGAAAAGGCAATTACTTTCCCTGATCTATTAGTGGCAGAAATCATGATTATTGAACGGGCATCAATATTGCCACTCCCATTTTATAAACCAGCAATTATTGGCGTAATCCATCATCAAGCAAATGTCATACCCTTGCTCTTATTACGCTTACTTGTAGGAGAGCAACGATCACTACTAACTGAGTCTCTAACTGTGATCAAATTAAGTGAAATCGCCAATAATTTGAACAATCAGCATTTAGCAGGAACTGGGATAATCGTTGATCGAGTGGTAGGTAGCTTAACGATTTCTGAGTATCAGGAATTGGAAGGCGGTAAACTTAAGTTGCCTAATGTTAAGGATAAATCTGCCAATGATTTTGATGTCGCAAGCGATTTTGGCAACAATTCATCAAAAAAAATAAATCAAACAGTAGCGAATATTGAGGAGAACGAGTATACTCCCATTGAAATTGTCCTATCAACTATGCTTACTGATACTTGGCAACCACAGCGTTGGCAAAACTCTAAGTAACCATTCAAAGAGCTTATTAGCTTTAGATTGATAATCTCTTTGAACGGATCAAAACTTACGATAAACCGAACAATTATTCAATTGGTAGGAATCATAGTTTAGGATGGTTATCATAAAAATATCCGATTCTTTCCCTATAGCGAAGGCATATGGCAAGCACATCTAAGCAAAATCAAGCGACTTCTTTGGGCAAAGGCAACAAATCGTCATCAGAGCGATCGCCCAAATCGCCTAAAAATAATCCGAAATCGAGTCAATCCAGTGGATCAATGGGATTGGGGTTGATTTTGATTGCGATTAGTACTTCGCTAATTGGTCTTGGCGGCTTGGGATATTTTATTTATCAAGAATTGTTAGCTAGTTCTCAGCGAGAGCTAGAAACTTCTGCTGTGTCTAAGTCCAGTCAGATTGAGTCCAAAGTCGCGATCGTAAAAAAGTCTGTTGACTCTGTGGCGAGTAAAGCATCTGCATTCCCCAAGCAGAGAAATGCAGTTATGTATCAAAAGCTCTTGGTTGAAGCTCTTCAAAATTCTGAACCAATTGCTGCTATGGGAACATCTGCTAGCGGGAACGCGCTAATTCCTAGCGTCAAATCTTTTACAACCTATGTCCTGAAAGATAAATCAGGTTTAAGCCCTGAGCCGAATGGGCAGAAACTAGCTGCTCCCAACGATAACTTACGATCAGCGACCCTTGCTGATGTGCAGAAACTACCTTGGTACAAATCTGCTCTAGAAGGTAATTCGTCTTGGACTAGTCCCTATAGTTTCTTCGGTCAAAATATAGTCACCTACAGCTCTGCAATTAGGGAAAATAACAAGCCTACGGGTGTGGTTAGCGGTGATATTGTTGTCAGCTCGCTGCTTCCTGCCAGTACCGAAGATAAAATGGGATTTGTTGTAGTTGGTGCTGATGGCAAATTAATTGCTAGTTCAGACTCATTTCAAACGGCTCAAGCTCAAAACCCTGCGATCGCAGAATCCCTCAATAGCCTCATCCAGCAATCTACTAATCAACCCAGTGGAATTATTCAAACCGCAGGTAATTTATGGGCTTACCGCCAAATTGAGGGTAGTAAATGGCTCGTAGCTACCTACGTGCCTGAGACAGTAATTATGAGTAAATTGGCAATACCTGTCGGGGCGGCGGCGATCGCAATTAGCTCAATTCTTGTAATTGCGATTCTTGCCTTTACTAGCTCCCTTAAAAAGCGTCTCCAGCCAATCACTGAGGAATGTGAGCGATTTTTAGCTCAACAAGGTAATTCACCCATAGCCTCAGGTAAAGATGACATTGAAAATCTTAGTCTTTCTCTGAAAACAACTTTACAGCAAGTCAAGACTAACGAGATTCGTTTGCGTAACGAGCTAACTCAAGTCTCTGCAACCACTGATGCTTCGTCAGTTCAAACGCAACAACAGATTCGACAAAGTTTTGCAGAAAATGAGTTAATTGAAGCCGAAGTGGGTGATTTATTAGATGTCGTTTCTTCTATGGAAGAGGGTGACTTAACCATAGAAGCACAGGTAAATGACCGCGCTACAGGTCTAGTTGCTGATACCCTCAATCGTCTGCGTGAAAAACTGGTGGAAATTATTTCCAGCGTTTTGGGTACAGCGCAACAGGTGGCAAAGGGAGCCTCTGATCTTGAAGAACTAACAAGAACTGTAGTGTTAAACACTGCGGAACAAGCGCAGTCGGTTGCTCAAGGACAGGCCCTGACTGAGCAGGTGGCGATGATTGCCCAGCGATCTGCTTCACAAGCTAGTGTCGCTAATCGTTCTCTGCAAGAGGTGCGCGAAACTGTTGCCTCTGGGCAAACTGCAATTGATACCCTGACTGACAGTATTAGCGTGTTGCAGTCAGGTTCAGCGCAAATTGTGCAAAGAATCAAGACCCTTGGCGAATTTGTGGGCTTAGCTGAGCAGTTTGTGCAAGATCAAGGTCAAATTGCTTCTTTAACACAAGTACTTGCCCTTAATGCCACCTTAGTTGCGGCTAGAGCTGCTGAACAAAAAGATCCTAAACAATTTGCCAGTGTAGCGCGTGAATTTGAGTCGATCGCTGGACAGGTTAACGAACTGGCGACTCAAACTAATGATGGTCTGACTGTATTGCAGCAGAGAACTTCGCAAATTCAAACAGTGGTGACAGCGATCGATTCAGAGGTGCAAAGTTTGAGTGGGCTGGTGTCAGGATTTACAACAGGTGTCGAATCATCCCAAGCTGCTTTTCATAATATTCAGACTGTTACTGAAGATGTTGTCCAAATTGGTCAAACAATTACCGAGTCCAGTACCGAGATCGCTGAAGCGGCTGGTTCTACCGCCACTTACATTAGTGAAATTGCTCAGCTAGCAGAGCGCACTGCCAGCTTGACGCGATCAGCTCGCCAACAAGCAGAAGAAATGGGCAATCAAGCCCAACAGTTACTTCAAGGGATTCAATTTTTTCGCCTTCCTGAAAATAGCCATCCTTTTTCTTCTCCATCCTCGAATACTTTTATCGCAAGTGCCAATACAAATTTAGCTACAGAAAAACAAGTGGCTCAACCTGAAGCGATCGCTCAACCACTTGACGATCAGTCTAATCTTGCAAGTGGTAGTGAATATGACAATAATCTAGGGCTAATTATTGTTCCTACCCTTGCGGTAGCTACAGCTACGGCTCTGAATGCATCCCAGCAAGATCAAGATGATATCCCTACCACCTTGCAAAGTGATTTTGAAATTACAGAGCAAAGCCCAGATGTTAATGTGCAAACTAATGGCTTGTCTGATTTGCCAGATGTGAGTTTTGCTGCCGATATTACAGAAGATTTTGCAATTAATGATGAGATTAGTGATTCAGACTTGGATGACTATGATGACTATTTATTGGAACCTGATGATGAAAGTTTTGAAGATAGCTCTGAAGTTCCACTTGAGTCCTCTATTGACTATGGATATAACTTAAATACTGATCTAGCATCACAAGATGATCAGATGCTGAGTTTTATGGATGATTTGGAATCATTAGATGAGCCTGATGAAGAGTCTGGTCAGCTATATGTATTTGACGATCAAGAAGAAATTCAAGAGATAGATGTAGAACAGACTTCTCAGTCAAGTGATACATATTCTGGAATTACTGATATTACAATGATTGAAGAATCATTGCTTGCTGATTTGAGACAAGAAATATATCAAGATAGTTCTGCCGAAAATGCCAATGATTACTCAGAGGCTCTAGATGTCTTTGAAGAAGACAATATGTCTTTCAAGAATCCATTAGATGGTGTCGATGAGACTACCATATCTGATGCTTCTACCGATCCGATGATTTTATCGGCTACTACCTCTTTTCTCGAAGACACTACTTTTGGAACGCCATCAGACTTGTCGGATGAAACTTTAGCTAATTTACCGACCTATGTGGATTTCAATATTCCTGATCTGGATAGCGACAGCGATTTTGAAATTCCGAGTAACTTGATAGAGTCAACCTTGGATGACTCGAATTCATTTTTTGATGCTAGCTTTGAACAAGTTGGGCAAGTAAATACTGAATCTGCATTCGGTGATCCATATGCTGAGCAGGACAGCTTAGACTCCGATCGCTATTTGATTGATGAAGAAATGTTTACCACAAGATCTTCTGATACAGATCTAGATGTCAGCATTGATGACCAACTAATTTCTAGTGAATCTGAAGATTACAATAACTACGTCAATGATGAAGCCTTCAATGAATCCTTGCACGACGCTTTTGGGGTTACATCAGATGAAGTCTTCAATGATTCCTTCGGCTCGTCATTTGATGAGTCTCCGTTTGACAGAGCCTTTGATGAAGCTATCAATGATTATCCGAATGATCCGTTTAGTGTCGTTACAGCAAGTATATCTACGGAGTTATCTGAGGATTTTGTCGAAGAAAGTCCCGATGATTTTACTTTTGAGCAATCCTTCCCAATACAAGGTGATGATGATTTAAGCGAAATATTCTCTGATGAAATTGGAGAATCGACACTGGCTGATCCTACTGAATTGAATTCTTCAGAAGATATGGCATTGGGAATAGCCGAAGAATCATCGACTGCATTTCCCCCATTATTTGATGGAAATATTTTGAGTGATGACTTTGAACCAGACTTTAGAATGAGTTTTCAAGATAACCCGAGTGAACAGGTTGAAGATGCGAATGAAGATTTAGACTCAATCTGGCAGTTGGAAGATGTTAGTTCTGATTTGTTTGAGGTTGCTCAAGAGCGATCGCCTATTGATGATCTAGCCCTGTCCGAATTCTCAACTACTGATAATGACGAGAGCTTAGTCGATATTTCAGAAGTTTCCGAGGCGATCGCCCTAGAAGATGAAGATGTCTTGACTGACGAAATGTTTAGTTTTAATTTGAACGAAGAGGTTAACGATCTTTCTGACTCATCAGTTTTTGAAATGGATTTGCATGATCAATCTGAGGATAGTGAGGATGATGCAGAACAGAATGTGCCACCTTACTTATTTGATGATGAATTGTCTAATAGTCTAGATCTTGAACCAGAAATAGCAACCCAAATAGTCGAAGACAGTTTCAACTTCTCAGATGTTGAAGAGTCCGCTATCTTTGGTATTGCTCCCGATGCTTTGCGTCCTGATCCAGAAGTATCGCCTGATAACATTGCTGATGAACTGAGCCGTTTTTATGAGGTTGACGCTGGGGAAGAACTTGAATCTGAAGACATGATTTCATCTGAAAGTGATCTTGAAATGAATGAGCTTTCGGTAAATTGGCTAAATGCGACAATCGAAGATGGTGAAGCGGATGAGGTTTTTGATGACTTTTTAATTGAGTATCCTTCCCTTGATCAGCCAGAAATTGGCACATCAATGGATTATAACTCTGGCTTTGCTGATGATCTATTGGATAGCTTGATGAGTGAAGCTGATCAAAGCGACTTTTTAGTGGATATGTCTGATAGTTTGCCAGATTTATCTGACATACCGACTAATACTTCATATGCTGATCCCTTTGCAAATCCTGTGGAATCTGTTGGATCTGATGGTGAGGATATTGATTTTGAATTTGACTTTTCAGCTTTTGATAATATTGATGCTAATAATATCCAAGATGAATCCAGCAAAGAAGTTGTCGATGCTCGATCTGAAATTGATAGTTTCTTGTCAGAAACCTTTGGCATTGATGAGGCTGTATCGAATCTAGAGCTTGAAGAAGAAGCAAAAACTATTGAGAAGAAGAAAAAATTAGATTCTTAAGACATAAAAGCCAAAAGAGGTTGGCGGCACTTTGCGCCGCTAACCTCTTTTGGGTTTAGTTTGATCGGGATTTGCTGTAAGCCTAGCATTGCTAGACAAAACCCAAAATCAATTTTTTGAAAGTCTACCGTAGGCAGGCTTTCAAAAAATTGATTTTTATAATGTGGATTGCTGGTGAAACACTTTTGTTAACTGGTATTACGCTAGGTTTGAGATATGATCGAAAGCCTACAGCTCATAAAAAAAGTAATGCAAGATCAAGATATAAACTGGCAGTCCATCGTCCTAATCTCAATCTTAGTAATCCTCGCAGTGATCAGTTTTAACTCATTTGTGATCATTAATCCTGGTGAGGCTGGAGTATTGAGCATCTTGGGTAAAGCCAAGGATGGCGTATTGCTAGAAGGAGTCCACTTCAAGCCACCTGTGATTTCACAGGTTGATGTATATGACTTGACTGTACAGAAGTTTGAAGTACCTGCTCAAAGCTCGACAAAAGACTTACAGCAGCTTACAGCTAGCTTTGCGATTAACTTTAGACTTGATCCGATTGAAGTAGTCACGATTCGCCGTAGTCAAGGTACTTTGCAGAATATTGTCTCGAAAATTATTGCTCCTCAGACTCAGGAATCTTTTAAAGTGGCGGCGGCAAGGCGGACGGTTGAAGAAGCCATCACCAAGCGCGATGAATTGAAGCAAGACTTTGACGAAGCGTTAAGCCAACGGCTGAGCAAGTACGGCATCATTGTTTTAGATACGAGTGTGGTCGATCTTAATTTTTCTACCGAATTTTCTAAGGCTGTCGAAGAAAAGCAGATTGCCGAACAACGCGCTCAGAGAGCAGTATATATCGCTAGGGAGGCGGAGCAAGAAGCAGAGGCAACTGTTAACCGCGCTAAGGGACAAGCTGAGGCTCAGAGACTTTTGCGCGAAACTTTGACTTCTGAACTGTTGCAAAAACAGGCGATCGAGAAATGGGATGGTAAGTTTCCTCAGGTTTTGGGTGGAAGTGGTGCTGTTCCTTTTCTAAATCTGGATATGGCTAAGTCGTAACAGCGATCGCTGTTTGTCCTAGAAAAAACTTAAAATCCAAAAAATTACAGCCTATTGAGGCTGTAAAGGGTACAGAGAAATTTTAAAAGTGCCGCTTCGTGTCACTTTTAAAATTTCTCTGTAGCGGCGGCGTTCTGCGCCGCTTTCAATGAAAATAGAATTAGTAATTAGAGACTTTTGAGCAACTGTGGAAATTTTATGTGTCAGTAATGGACATGGCGAAGACATCATCGCGACCCGTATTTGTGTGGAGATAAAGAAACTAGGATTTTCCGCGATCGCCTTGCCAATGGTGGGTGTAGGAAATGCCTATGTCAAGGCAAATATCCCGATTGTGAAGCAGTTTACCCAAGCGATGCCCTCGGGAGGATTTGTGCGAATGGATGGTCGCCAACTGGCTCGCGATGTTAAAGGAGGCTTGGTTGGACTAACTAGAAAACAATTAGGTTTTGTATGGAACTGGTCTCGAGAACGGCGGGGCAAGGGATTGGTTTTGGCTGTGGGCGATATTGTGCCATTGCTATTGGCTTGGCTACCTTCTCAATTTGGTGGTTGTAACTTTGCTTTTGTGGCTACAGCCAAATCGGAATATTATTGGCGCGATCGCAAAAGTTCGTTGCCCCATGTAAAAAAGCCCTTTGGTGGCTCGATATTTTTTCCTTGGGAACGTGCTTTGATGGCGAGTCGTAACTGCCAAGCCGTATTTGTGAGGGATTTACTGACCGCCGAGAGCTTAAATCGTGATTTTAAATTGCCTGCGATCTATCTGGGCAATCCCATGATGGATGGGTTAGAACCTCAGAGCATTAATTTTGATATTGGTGAGGATGACTGGGTTGTGGCGATTTTACCCGGTTCGCGATCGCCTGAAGCTTACGAAAACTGGTTAACCTTGATGCTTTGCGCTCAGGTTGTCTCCCGTGCCATTCCTCATAATGTACATTTTCTAGCCGCGATCGCCCCAGACTTGGACATAGAAATTATTAGTCAGAGCATTATTCAGAAGGGATGGACAAGGGTTGATCAAACTACGTTTAAGGTACATTCGGCAAGATTGATTTTGCTGCAAGATGGCTTTAGCGACTGTCTCCATCAATGTCACTTGGGGTTAGCAATGGCGGGAACTGCTACAGAGCAGTTAGTTGGCTTGGGCAAGCCCGTAATTACAATTGCGGGCGATGGCCCCCAGTTTACGCGCAAATTTGCCGAAGAACAGGTGGACTTATTGGGCTGCTCAGTTAATTTGATTGATAAGCCTGCTCAAGTTGCGGATGTATTGAGTTCCATTTTGCAAGATCCCGATTATTTCCAAGAGGTCAGCCGTAATGGGGCAGAGCGCATGGGGCAGTCTGGTGCTTCCGTAAGAATCGCTAAGTACATTATGAAAATAAATCACTGAGAAATAAAGTAATCTCGGCGCGATCGCTGACGTTGAAGAAATCGAGAGGAACCACCCCGTCTGTATGACGACTGACGACATTAAATCCTAACCTTGCCCTGCGATAACTCAGCACTAGAGGACTATTAATCTCTAAAGGTTGGCGTAACCACTCATCAAAACTAGACACTTGACCCATGCGATCGCGCATCGCTTGGACTATTCTGGCGGAACGCTGATCGGGCAGACTGCGTGAGGCAAACACATAGGCTCTTTCCAGTAATTTATCGCGCAAGCTAGGATTTAACCAAGCGGAAACAACCATTTCTAGGGAGGTTTGGGGATTTTGCTTAACTGCTTGCAATGATTGAACATCGTTGGCGATCGCCTTAGCCAACAGCACGGCGGTGGGATGCTCTGTTTTCTGAAGTTTAGCAACGGCGTTCGATTTGCCACTCCACCATCGCAGGGCTGCCAGTCTTAGAGATTGATTAGGATCTTTGGCATAGAAGCCTTCAAGATTGTTGACTACTTGAGGGTAAAGGGAACGGAATGTGGGATCAGCCCAAAGGGGACTAGTGATAAAGATCGGATCATTAATTAATTCCTTGGTGATCGCGGCGAGTCCTTCAGTTTCCTTGCCCTGACGCAATAGACTAACTCCTAACCCAAGGGATAGCGATCGCTTATTGGGGACTAATTCCAAACCTCGCCGAAAATAACGCTCTGCTTCTTGATTTGCTATCTGATTTGCCATTTGGTTTGCCATTTGGTTTGCTGTCAGTGTGTTTTGACGCAGGCTCAACCAAGCCGCCGCATTGTAGCCAGCTTCATTATTTGGATTAGCAGCGATCGCATTTTTAATCCATTTCAAGCCATCCTGTTGCCATGCTGGGGCTGCCGCTAAATTGGGATAAGTAGTCGCGAGGTTAGCTAGATTCCAACCTAATTGATAGGAGTAGTAAGGCTCCCAAGGTATGATTTGATGAGCTTCTTGGAGACGGGATTGAAACTTCTCAACTGACGCGATCGCCTCTGGCTGTTCTTCCTGCTTGGCAGATTCTAGTCCTGCTAGCGCCCGTGACAAATAGATAAAACCAACATTGGAAGCTTGCCAAGCTCGGTTTACAGGTACGAGCCACGCGATCGCTGCCCCCAGATAAATAGTCGCGATGATCGCTAGCCATAAACGTGGTTGTCTTTGATAGCCAAGGGTAATTAATTCATTTGTATATATTTGTCCGAGGTAAGCAAGACTGGCAAAAATTACGACTAGGCTGCCACTAATGGCAGGTACATCAAGCTGATAGTCAGTAATCGCCAGCATCGCATAGCCAAATAAACTTCCGAATAATCCATAGGTGATCACCTGTTCCTGCGGATTTGCTTGCCATAAATGTGATTTGTGTAACTTTGTAAATACACTAAAAATCGCCACAACTAAAAATGAAGCGGTGATTACAGAGCCTATTCCTAACTCTGCCCAGAGATGGACAGGTGTGCTGTGTAACTGGTATAAAAGTTCCGCTTCCCGCCCTGCCCATTGGGGGCGATATTGCTGATAGAGCATCACGGCTGAGCCAGCCCCTGCCCCAAATAGCCAATAGTCTAGTCCAATGCGCCAGCCTACATCCGCCGCGATCGCCCTAAATAGCAATTCGCCCGAACCTTGAGATGGATTAGCGAAACTATTAACTAGTCCAGATATCAGCGATCGCAATCGATTATTTGCGGCAACTAAAAAGCCGAGCAAGGCGATCGCGACAACACTGCCTAGCACAATCAATCGGCGACTATGCCGACTCCGCCGCAAAGTTACGGCGATCCCATAGATCAGTATGGCTCCTAGCCCTAAAAATCCACCGCGCGAGCTAGTTGTATAGAGGTCAATTAATCCCAGTACGGTTGCCGTGAGCCATAGCTTTCGCCAACTTCCTGTTTGGGCGATCGCCAAACTCACAAAAATTGGTAAAACCAATATTAAAAAGCCTGCCACATAATTCTGATGTCCGATTGGAGCCCAGTTGCGGGACTGTAAATCCGAAAAATCGTAACTAAGATTGAGTCCCCATTGATTGAGCTTAGCGAAATTAGCTAATTGCGGAAGCCATGTCTGCGTTGTCCATAAAAACAAGCTTTCCAAGACCACAGCAATTCCCAACAAGCCTTGAAATCTAACAATTAATAAAATTTGGGACTCTTGCCTGCCATTTTCGCTAACCCTGCTTAAATTTGGATTGGGATTATGCAAAAAATTATTGGTTACGTACAGGGCTGCAAAATAGCCAAAGGCAGTCAAGCTATACCACATTGCCTGATTGGGAAATTGGGAAAACATTGTGGATAGACATAAAGTCACTACGCCCGAACCGACTACCCAGTCAAAGCCATTGCCCAGTAAGTAAAACGGTTTATCGCGCCGCCATAGGTTGAGCAAACCCGCGATCGCAAAGCACAATAATCCCAATTGCCAAAGTAACACCCAAGGGAACGACACCATCTGAGTGCTGCTATCTGGCAGTAAGGTAAATAAAATATAGGCTGCAATGCCTAGCTGAAGAATCAACCGCCCCGTACTCATAAAATTTTGCAACCCAATAGGCTCAGCATATTCAAATTACAGCAATTTGATATTGAATCATCAATTCTCATTATGAAAACCCCAAAATCATGAAGTTGCGTTGTTTGCAGTCTCTAAAAACGAGATACAGCACTTTGCGCTGTTGTAAAATCCAGAGAAATTTTTGAAAGTGCCGCGAAGCGGCACTTTCAAAAATTTCTCTATACCCTCTAAAGCCTCAATAGGCTGTATCATGACAAGCAAATCCTATGTGTGTAATTCAGCGAAATTATTTTGCATGGAAGAAGCTTTATCATCTGTTTCCTCTGGTGAAGAACTAGAGGTTGAGTCCATAACCGCAGCGATGCTCTCCAGCAACAGTTTGGAAGAAGTACTTAAAATATTTTTAGTTAACTTAGGTGAAAAGCTCGCCGTTGATCGAGTCGCCATCTATCACTTTATTAGTTCTCAAGAGGGGAAGATTTTGATAGATGCGGTTTCCCCTGAGATTTTAAGCATCAAAAACCAATACTATTCAATCAATTACTTCGGTGTTAACTCTCGACAAAACTATCCATGCGATCGCGCGATTGTTTTAGAAGATATAGATCGCATCACAGGCACTTTGGCTGTGATGCAGCAGTGGCAAAACACCCATGTCAAATCGATGATGTCAGCGCCCATCTTATTTGATTCGCCATCTCTCAAGCATCAAATTTGGGGAATCACGTTAGTGCAACAGTGCGACTTTCCGCGCCAATGGCGATCGCAAGAAGAAAATTTTTTGATGAGGTTATCGCAAGTTCTCGGCAGATGTCTGCAATATTGGCAATTACGTCTAAGAGAGATGGACAATCACTTTCAGGCAAGCTCACCTATATCTAATTTATTTTCTTCAGTGCAGGAATTTGACAATCACGCCTCTGCTGATACCGATCTAGAAGAGTTTATGGTGATTAGAACTGAGCTATTGCTAGAGCCAGAACCTTTAGAGTTTTTACCTGAAGCGATCGCTTGGACGAGTAACGCACAGCTATCAGAAGATGAGGCAAATCCCGTACTTGATAAAAATAATCGGCGCGATTACACAAACTCTCTTAACCGAGCGGTCAACCTTGCCCTTGAAAAGTTGGATTGGAGGCTAGAGCAGAATGTTAAGCAATATCCTATTGAGTTTGACTCTGTGGAAAAAGATAAGGATATTGATAGTATTGATGCAGAATCGGCAACTCTAGAAAATATCTTACAAGAGAATAATCAGTCTCAAAACTATTCTGAAATTGAATATCTGAGGCAAAAAATCAGTGAATTAATGGATAACCTGCAAAAGAAAACAGAGCAAGTTGTAGAACTAAAACTCCAGATCCAACATTTAATAGCTTCACGAGATGATCTTGAGTAGGCAAGCATAATTAAAGCCCAAAAAGCTGTAGCGCACGCTGCGCGTGCGCTACAGCTTTTTGGGCTTTAAGTTTTCTTTTGCCTAGTTACTTATTGGCAAGTAACTACAGCTTCAACGATGGCTTTTTTCGTTTTCTTGTCTGCTTGGGCAGTAGCAGCTTGCTCTTCTACAGAAGTAATCGCCCAACGCAATGGTTCGCCATGGTTACTTAATTCTTGTTCAATAGTCTTAGCGATCGCTTCTTGGTTGTCATTAATCTCAATTTCCGCAGTAATAAAATGTGTAGTCATACTCTTTTACCAGAAGTAATTATATTTTCGTTTGCTTTTATAGCTTTCGCCAATTGTACTACTCCTTTCCCACCCAAAAATTAGTGTTGCGGCGCGAAGCGCCGCAACACTAATTTTTGGGTTTTATCCTCTAATATTTTACGGGGTGGGGTGTAGTAAAAATTAAAAAACAGAAGATGAGTTGCGGCGCGGTGCGCTGCAACTCGTCTTCTGTTTTTGTGTACTAAAAGACTGAGTACAGCCATAAACTGCGAAGCTTGGCTTGGCGATTTAAGCTTTTGCAAATGGGTGACCTGGGATTCGAACCCAGGACCAGCGGATTAAGAGTCCGATGCGCTACCACTGCGCCAGTCACCCTAGTTTCTACTCATTTGCTACCTGAGTACACAAAAGAGCGATTTATATATTAGCAAATGTTTGGCTAAACACACACAAAGTTATGAAATCGATTCTAGGATTTTCAGCGCCTACAGCAAATCCCGATCAAACCAGACCCAAATTTTTTGTAAAAGCCCGCGAAGCGGGGCTTTTACAAAAAATTTAGTGATGGGTTTGTTATCAATTTGCTATATGACGCTGAAAATCCCAAAATCGGTTTTTTAAAGCCTGACAAATAGACCTCGCTTAGCCAAAGCCTCTTAATTACCAAAGCTCAGAAACTAAAAAGATCTGGTGTAATTGCTATTTTTGGATATAAGTTGTTATTATTCTTAATATAAATAAATCTTTTATCTAATAAATTTTAAGTAATGCAAGTAATGAACGCTGAATGGACAATAACGGAAGAAACTACGGCTAAAAGAGCATTTGACGTTGCATATAGTCGCGAAATCACAGCTTTGATTGATTCAGTACGGCTCCGCGCTAGCTCTGTGAAACAGATTGATGATATGTGGAGTCTTCACGATTTTTTGAGTGTCAAGCGTCATGAGGTTGATGGTCGTTATGACTATCGGCTGCCAATTTTGCTTTTTGTATTTGCGGGGATTATCAAGGAAGGTTGGTTGAGTATTGACGAACTAGAGGGGTTAAGTAATGACAAGATTGCGAAAATCGCTGCCTTAGCAAGTATGTAATCTTTGTTCGACGGCAATAAAAAACAAATGGGGTGATTCGTATACGAATTACCTCATTTGTTTTTTATTGCTGTCGCTAATCTTTCACTGGGAGATATAAAACCCAAAAGAGAGAGGCGGCGGGGGGCGCCCCCGGGCGGTGTTGGGTTTTTTTTTTTAATAGGAAAATTGGGGGCAGGTTAAAAATAATTTTTTTTTTTAAAATAAATAAATAATTAAAAATGATAATTTGGTTGTTTTTTATCCAAAAGATTGA
>JBBQRB010000008.1:0-28189 GCA_038215315.1 Pseudanabaenales cyanobacterium | reverse complement strand
AAAAATGTTAAAACAAAGCCAAGAGAGAGTTGGGGGGGGGGGGGGGGGGAGGCGGAGGTGAGGTGTGGGTTGGGGAATAGAAAAAGGGTGGAGAAATAAAGAGAAATTTTAAGAGAGGATTTTTTATAAGAAATATTTTTTTTTTTTTTTTCCATTCTTAATTTTTTTTTCCCCCATACATCCTCCTCGTTCGTTCCTGCCCCCCACCCCCCCCCAACTCTCTCTTGGCTTTGTTTTAACATTTTTGAGTGTAGCTATAAAATCCATAAATCTATTTTATTAAGCAAAGGAGACTCTAAAGATTTAGATTTCTTAAGAATCTCGATTTTTTGACCATGACATTACTTCTGTAATAATTTTAATAACTCATCTTCTGAGATACATGACACCCCCAAAGACTCTGCCTTGTCTAGCTTAGACCCCGCATCCTCGCCAACAACCAAGTAATTGGTTTTCTTACTAACTGAATCCGTGACTTTACCTCCCGCAGCTTTGATCATGTCCTTAGCTTGGTCACGCTTCAGGGTCGGCAATGTGCCAGTTACGACAAATGTTTGCCCCGCAATATGGGGATTAGGCGCGATCGCTGGCTGATCCTTTTGAGAGGCGACAAACTGCAACCCTGCCCCTTGGAGTCGCTTTATTAAGTTCTGGTTAGTGTCTTGGCGAAACCATTTGGAGATAGATTGGGCGATTTCTTCGCCAATCCCAAAAATAGAAGCGATCGCTTCAGGACTAGCCTTTGCTAACAACTCCACATCAGGAAAGTTATCAGCAATGTTTTGAGCATTGACGCTGCCAACGTGCCTGATGCCTAGTCCGTAGAGTACTCGCGCCCAAGGTTTACTTTTTGACTGG
The DNA here is from genome assembly GCA_038215315.1 of Pseudanabaenales cyanobacterium. Classification (GTDB taxonomy): domain Bacteria; phylum Cyanobacteriota; class Cyanobacteriia; order Pseudanabaenales; family Pseudanabaenaceae; genus Pseudanabaena. The sequence continues at coordinate 27,331 of JBBQRB010000008.1, read as the reverse complement.
GCGATCGCCGTAATAATTTTGTCTGCTGACTTCTGCCCCATCCGTTCAAGGGTTTGCAACTGTTCACTAGTCAAGTCATAGAGATCAGCAATAGAAGTTACATGATCTTCTGTGACCAATTGTTTGACCAACCGCTCGCCCACACCATTAATATCCAGCGCATCTCGACTCACCCAATGCTCGATCGCCCCCCTCAAGATCGCAGGACATTGGCAATTTACGCAGCGAGTCGCCGCTTCATTTTCAGGTTTGAAGACGGGTTGACCGCACTCAGGGCAATGACTAGGTATCACAAATTTAATGGCTTCGTGTGGTCTTAGTTCTGGCAAGATCCGCACCACTTCAGGAATAATTTCCCCAGCTTTACGGACGATCGCCGTGTCTCCAATGTGTAAATCCAATTCAGCTAGGCGATCGCTATTATGTAAAGTCGCTCTCGCAACGGTTGTCCCCGCTAACCGTACTGGACGCAACTCGGCAACAGGGGTGAGTGTACCTGTGCGCCCTACCTGCACGGTGACAGATTCAATAATTGTCGGCACTTCTTCGGCAGGATATTTCCATGCGATCGCCCAGCGCGGTGTTTTTTGGGTGAAACCGAGATTTTCTTGCTGGGTGAATCTATTTAGCTTAATCACCATGCCATCAGTCATATAGGGCAGTTTGAGCCGCTCCGTTGCCCAATGATCATAATATTCCTGTAGTTCTTGGATCGACTCACAAAGTTTTTTATTGGGATTGACTCGAAAACCGACCTGTTGCAAAAATTCTAATGCTTGCCATTGAGAAGATATAACAGGAAGATTTTGCTTCTTAAAATCTTCCTGATTGATATGTACTGTATAAGCAAAAAAGTCAAGGCGGCGCTTCGCAACAATGCGGGAGTCTAGTTGTCGTAAGGTTCCTGCGGCAGCATTACGAGGATTTGCAAATAGAGCTTCGCCCTGTTGCGATCGCTCTTGATTGATTTGTTCAAAAACAGCGATCGGTAAAAATGCTTCACCTCGAATCTCTAGGTGTTCAGGAGGGTTTTCTAAGTTTAGGCGTAATAGAATAGAACGAATAGTTTTGATATTGCTAGTGATGTCTTCGCCTGATGTGCCGTCACCTCTGGTTGCGCCTCTAACTAGGATTCCTTTTTGGTAAGTTAAAGCGATCGCCGAGCCATCAATTTTTAGCTCACAAATACTTTCAAGAAATTTTGTTTTTTCTAACCCCTTTTGACAGCGCTCTTGCCATGTTATGACATTACTATTATTAAAAGCATTTTCGAGGCTAAAGAGAGGAATATAATGCTGGACAGAACTAAACTGACTAGCTGGTCTTTCACCGACGCGCTGGGTAGGACTATCGGCACTAATTAATTGTGGATACTTACTTTCTAGATCTTGCAGTTCAAGGTAAAGTGCGTCATAAACTGAGTCTGCCATTGTCGGAGCGTCAAGGACATAGTATTCGTAACTAGCCTTTTGTAACAGTTGGCGTAATTCTATTACTCTTGTCTCTTCAATCACAAAGTTTTCTGCCACGATATTTTCCTGTCAGCCTATATATTACTTACTGATGTTACGCAGAATTTCCTAAGACCCTCATCACCCCTAGCCCTTCTCCTCTCGTGGGAGAAGGGCTAGGGGTGAGGGAACTATCTTCGCTCTGCGTAAGGTGAGTTACTTATTAATATCATTACCAGATATTGATTGTTTTATATCGCTTAAAGCCAACCTAACGCGATCGCATTCGTACAAAAACTCATCCTTAAGACCATGTATTTTGCTCAAATCTTTAGCGATCGCTTTATCAAGAGTCCTACTCTCTATATTTTTGCAAATATTAGCCAACCGCATTGCTCCCAAAGAAGCACTAGATGACTTTAAAGAATGACTTGAAAGATTTAGCAACTTCCAATCTCTAGATTCAATACCACTAGATATATTTGTTTGAAAACCTTCTAAAGCATCTAAATAAGAATTGGCGATGTTCCACAATACAAACTGTGATAGCTATGTCGTAGCAAATGTCGTAATATATTTATTGAAAAATTGTCGGCAAAAGACAAAGAGTTTCTTTTTCCTGCTAGAAATTTAGGATTACTATATGCTGACAAATATTAGGATTCTACTTAAGGCTTGTCAATCTTTAGCCATTGAATACGAAGTCTTACATCCTAATCAAAACTTGGTTAAGGTTAAGTTAAGTGAATATGAATATTACTTTACCAACTACTCAACCCCACTAATACCGCAAGCGATCGCTGAAATATTCAAGGATAAGCAGTATTTTTATCAGGTCTTTCAAGATGTAGTAAAAATGCCATACACTCGATCGTTCATTTCTCCTTACTGTGATGAAAAACACCGTGACTACTTAAAGTTCACCACAATCACGGAAATTGTTGCAGAAATCGAGAGATGTTTTGAGTTACCAATTATTGTTAAAAGAAATCGTGGCTCTGGGGGTAGCAATGTTTTTAAATGTGGAGACTTGTCGCAAATACATCTTGCGTTAGAAACAATATTTAACGTCAATCTTAAAAGTTATGACTATATAGCCCTAGCTCAAGTGCCAATTCAAATATCTAAGGAATATCGCTGCGTATATCTAAACCATGAACTGGCTGTTTTGTACGAGAAGGATATTTCGCAAGCAAGGTTTGTGGGAAATCTTAGCCCTCTTCACTGGGAGGGAGCGATCGCTAAGCAAGTACGCGATCAACAAGTTATCGATAAAATCAATGAGTTTACAAAATCAATCTTTCAAAAAATGCGGATCGCCTATGTTGGTTTAGATGTAGCTGTGGATCAGCGAGGCAACTATTGGCTAATTGAAGCTAATTCCCATCCTAATTTTGATATTTTCATTAGAGATAATGGTGAGGCTACAGTGATTGAGATGTTCGAGAAGATTCTAAAATACTTACAAAAAATCTCGGTTGATCAATAGTCAAAAAAAAAGGGCGCTAAGCGTCCTTTTTTTTGACTATTGATCAAGTATTACATCAAGCCAATTTGAGAAAGAATACCTTGTCCAGTGATCAACTCTGTTGCCAAACCGATAACGAAGCCAAGCATTGCCAGACGACCGTTCCAAGTTTCAGCGAAGTTGTTAAAACCGAATTTAGGATCTGTGGTGTTTTCCATTGCAATAATCTCCTTGTGGCTTAAATTTGTTCAGAAGTTGATAGTTTCTGCTTCTCTTAATATTACTTCATAATCTCTAGTAGGCTATACCGCTAAAGGTAGATTCATCAAACTTATGAAAATGATTATAAAAACATATTGCTTTTTCATTGTTCTTATAAGTAGGTGGGCATAATCAAAACCCAATGAGTGAGTGGCGGCGCGAAGCTCATTGGGTTTTGAGAAGTCGAAGCCGTATAAAAACTTGACGGGACATTTTTTATTGACAAATGCCTAAGAATAGAGTCGCGGCGCAACTTTATTCTTCAAACTGCCAGCGATCTTTAGAGGCTTCCTCATCAAAGAACCTCTTTGGGCGCAGGGTTAGAGTCACTTTACCCAAAATTTCTACTTCTGGTTCTGACTCGAACCATGAAAACTTGAGATTACCGTCAGGATCGGCGATCGCAAAGTAACTATTCTCATCCCAATCCTGTTGAGCGCGATCAACTAACATCAAAATATCCTCAGCGCGATCGCGAACTGAACTAGTCACTTCTTGATTAATTACTAACTGCAAGGTGTCAGAGCTACAGACAATAACCACAGCATCTTCAGCCTCATGCACGACAAACCATCCAGGTAAAGTCGCCCAAGCATCGGCATCTGAAGCTGTGACAATTCCAAAGGGCGCGAGGTCTTTAACTTTGGCAACAGACTGAAACTGCTTGACCGACAGTGGCAACCTTCCCACTACAGGCAAAATGCGCGGAATACTATCTTCATCGTCATAGCGGAAATTTGGCAAGTTTGGCGATTTTTTCTTAGCGGGATTTGCCATATCCATTAATAGTCTTTCAATAGAAGCTCTAGCTTTCTCGCTATGGGCAAATCGTAATCCCCGCGCAATCAATCGAGTCCGCTCTTGGGGGTCTATCTTACCTTCCGTCGCCTTTAATATCTGTAATACCACTGCATCCCCAGGGTGGCGTGTAAAACCCTCTGGCAAATTAGCGACTGAAGAAGCTTCCTTAATTGCCCTAATTACATCCTTCGCTTCCAAAACATCAAGATTTTTTTCTAGGGCGAAAGTCGCCATAGTCACTCTTTCTGATTGACTGAGTACACGCAACTCATTGAGAATATCACTACCTTTTTGCTCAAAATGAGCTAGCACGATATCTGCTGCTGCGCCTGCCTTCAGACTGGCATAGACCTGTGAGGCGACCACAATCTGATTCTGCTGAATTGGCTCAAATCCAGTATTCTCAAAAATAGCGAGGGAATTCTCTCCCATCTTTTGCAGCATTTGGCAAGCGATTCCCCACTGCACCCAAGTTCCTTCCTTATGGCGTAAGAGTTTTAATAGTCCTTCAGAGTCAGTGGGAAGTGTTGGTAACGGAGTTGGCATAATTGTTGGAGATAGGATTTTAGTCCCAATCCCCTCTCGCGAGAGGGATTGGGGTGAAGGAGATTCAAGCGGCTATTTGCTCATAATTTTTCTTATGCTCTCGCATTGAGTTGACAAAGCGCTCAAATAGATAGTCAGCGTCATGAGGTCCGGGGCTTGCTTCTGGGTGATATTGCACCGAGAAGATTGGCAAGGTTTTATGCTCTAGCCCTGCAACGGTGTGATCATTGAGATTGATGTGAGTCAACATGGCGGGAGATTCTTCAAAGGATTCTCCTGTGAGCGCAAAGCCATGATTTTGACTAGTGATTTCCACGCGGCGATCGGCATTTTCGGCTTGATTTTGAGCAGGTTGGTTAAGTCCACGATGTCCAAACTTGAGTTTGAAGGTGTCACCACCCATCGATAAGCCTAAAATTTGATGCCCCAAGCAAATGCCAAACATTGGTTTATCAGCAGCTAATAGAGTCTTGGCAGTCTCAATGCCTTGAATGACCGCCGCAGGATCGCCAGGACCATTGGATAGAAAGATGCCATCAGGCTTGTAAGCCAAAATCGTCTCGGCGCTGGTGTCAGCAGGAACGACGATGACCCGACAACCGTAGCTAGCTAGCCGTCGGAGAATATTTCGTTTTACGCCAAAATCGATCGCAACTACGGTTAATGGATCGCCCGATAACTGCGGGGCTTCGATAAATTCCCACTCAGGCAAGGTCTTCTCATCCCATTCGTAAATGCGCTTGGTAGAGGCTTCTTGAGCAAGATTTTGACCCTGCATTGAAGGTGCGGCTTTTACTTTAGCCAAGAGCAGTTCAGGATCGAGAATTTCTGTGGAAATACCACCATTCATCGCGCCTAGCGATCGCAATTTACGAGTAAGCGCACGAGTATCAATTCCTGCGATACCGACCACATTATGCGCTTTTAAATAATCGGGCAAAGACTGACGCGATCGCCAGTTGCTAGGGACAGCAGTAATGTTTCGGGCAATTACCCCGCGTACCTGTGGGCGATCAGATTCTTCGTCTTCAGGAGTTACGCCTGTATTACCTAGCTCTGGACAGGTAAAGGTGACGACTTGACCTCGATAGCTGGGATCGGTTAATACTTCTTGGTAGCCAGTCATTCCTGTGTTGAATACTACCTCACCGATCGCAGTTCCAGATGCGCCAAAGGCATAGCCTCGGTAACAAGTACCATCCGCCAAAACTAAAATTGCTGCTTGTTTTGTTGCCATATCTTCAAATACTCGTTCATCAAGTACCCATTGTGGACACTTGCGAACATTCTAAACGTTATGTAGGTCACAAGAGTGGATTTTAATTGGTTTGCTGCTGAATATTTTGAGGCAATTTATGGGTTTGGGGCATTCGGCTTCTTTGGTGCTGATCATGCGATCGCTCAATACTATCTAGAGTAGATTCTAAGCCCCTGCCATAATTTGAGAAGAATACTCAATTCTGATTTTTGAGAAGTAAATTAAAGACGAGATTAATTAGAGGTGTTTGATTTGATTTTGTTAAATTTATTCACCTTAAAAAATTCAATCTACCTACAGCATATTCAAAAATAAATTTCTTTGTCCCCACATCATCCACATCCCGCCGATCGCCATGAAAGCAAGAACAACTTGACGAAACTGTTGAGGACTCATTCGACTAAGAAGATACTTCCCAACTAGGTTTGCAGGTATTGCGGACAAGCCGATCGCCAATCCTGCTATTACCTGTTCCCTCGACATTGCCGAAAATGCGCCATAGGTAATGATTTTGACTAAATGTATAATCACTACATGGGTAGCTTTAGTGGCAAGCATTTGTTCTTTGACCAACCCATATCGTAAGTAGAAAGGATTTAGCACAGGGCCAGTAGTACCGATCAATCCTGACACATAAGCTTTGAGAAATCCAGCAGGCATAATATGCCAAGCCTTGAGTTCAAATTTAGACTTAATCAAATGTTGACTCTCTTCTTCTTGAGATTCAGTCTCCAATAATGATTGCTGCTCTAACTTTAGATTTGGAATGGTTTCTTTTTCGAGAAGGAATAAAATCGCGCTGATGATTAAGAAAATACCAATGACTAGCTGTAACCAATCTAGGTGGATTTTAGTAAATGTATAAGCTCCTAGAAAAGATCCCAAGATTGCAGATGGAGCATACCAAGCTGTTAGTTCCCAATTAATACTGCGCCAAAACAACATTACTCTATGAGCATTTCCCAAGAACATCCCAATTGTAATGACAGGTGGTACAGCACTAGCGCCCATTAATAGATTGACAAGTGGAATCAAAATGAAAGGACTACCACCACCAGCTAGAGTGCTGACGATCCAAGCAAAAAAACTAACTCCACTAAGATATACAATTATTGTGAGTTCTGACATTAACTGCAACTGCTGATATTAAGAAGTAAAGAAAATTTTGAAAGCGCTATATCACTCTAAAATTTTGTACTTACTTAGAATTGTCAGAGGATTTAAATAAAGACCAGACATCAAATATTAACAAGCCAGAAATATCTCCAATACTTTCTAATGTAACTATTCTAAGTAACTAGGCAAAAGAAACCTTAAAACCCAAAAAGCTGTAGCGCACGCTGCGCGTGCGCTACAGCTTTTTGGGTTTTGGGTTTAATTATGCTTGGTTACTTAAGTAAATTTTCTGAGCCTTTGTTACTTGATGCAGTACAGACAAGCTTTCGTTATGGAGATAATACTACAAACTCCCCAAATTTAGATCTGTTCAATACCACATAATTTTTAGCTGTTAAAATTTGGTCAGCTAATTACCAACATATGAACTCATCAAATCGAATCTACTTAAGCGAAATTGATCACAAATTTTTATCTCAACTAAAAGCAATTGACCACGCTTGTCTTGGTAATTTTTGGAGTTTGGAGGCTTACCAACAGGAAATAGATAGTCCTAATAGTTGTATCTTGGGCTTAATTAATGAAAAACATCAGCTACTTGGCTTTGGCTGTCTCTGGGCTATTTTGGAGGAAGCGCATATAACTGTTTTAGCAGTGCGACCTGAGTACCAAGGGCAGGGATTGAGTAAAGCAATTGTTTGGGGATTACTCAACAAAGCTCGCGATCGCCAGTTGGAATGGGCAACCCTCGAAGTTAGGGAGTCAAATTACATCGCGATCGCCCTATACAGAAATTTTGGCTTTGAAGAAATTGGTAGAAGAGCTAAATATTATGAGGTAACAGGGGAAGATGCCTTGATTTTGTGGCGTAAGAATTTGCACACTAAAGAATTTGGGATAGCTTTAGAGAGTTGGCTTAAGTCAATTTCCGACAGCTTGTTGGCAAAAGGATGGAGTTTATAGGTATTGCGAAGATTGCGATAAAATTAATTTGGGCTTAATGAAGATCAAGATGCTTTACAGACAAAAGGTTGAAAAAGATGAGATTACTTGACTGGACAACGAAATTTGTCATTTTAGCGATCGCTAGCTTAGGAATTGGAAATATCGCGATCGCAGATGCTAAAGCGCAGCTCGGTAATATCGTGGTTTACATAGCAGGCAACAATCCCGTCACCTTAAATATTGTCAGACAAGTCGTTACCAACCCAATAGTTGCTTCGGTCAATAGCAGGACATCAATTGTAGCTGGATCGTTTGACGAGCAGACTGCTGACTATGTAATCCGTGAGTTGCAACGTCGAGGTGTAGCAGCCCAGCAAACTTATCAATCTTTTGGTTCAGGACAACAACCTATCAGTAATTCCCCTACTGTCATCTTGCCCAATTATTTGCCAAGCAATGCTTCAACCATCACCAATCAAAGTCAGTACCGCTACGTCACCGCCATCCCTCTAAGATCTGGAGAAACCACGATTTTAAATCAAGTTAGACGATCAGTTCCCAATGCTTTTGTGGCAAAGTCATCTCGTGGCGACTATATATATGTGGGTGGTTATACAAATCGTGATGCAGCCGAGTCTTTAAAACATTATTTGCGATCGCAAGGTCTAGAAGCCCGTGTTCTCTATTTCTAAAAAGTTAACACTTCCTTGCCTGTGAATAATCCAGCCTTGAGCAGTCCACTGCACCACCGTTGAAGGCATCCCACCACCCAACTGAACAGAAGTGTCTAACCCATCTCCTAAAGTAAATACATCAGGAAATTCATTACTAATATCTAACATCCTGCGTAACGGTGGCTGATTACTTTTATTCGCACTAGTCGTGAGCATTGCTCCCGTTTGCTGCAAAATAGCGATCGCTAACTGATCATTAGGAATACGGATTCCTAATGTATCAAACCCTTGGTTTAATGCGCAGCCAAGATCACTAGCAGGTAGTACTAAAGTAATTGCGCCTGCAAAATACTTTTGAGCCGTTTTTTCCCAGCTCCAAATCTCAGCGTAATTAGTATCTATAAATGGTAAAAAATCTCGCCAAGTTGCCGCCATTAATATTAGGGGCTTATCAGGCGATCGTTGTTTGACTGTAAAAATATCAGCACCGCGATCGGGGCGCACCGCCAAAGCAGGTACAGTATCAGTCGGGAAGCTAACTAACTTTCCAGATCTTGCACCTGCAACTAAGGCTCCAAAATTAACTAAAGTCACAAATTATAAGTCTTTCTTAATTAAGTTGTCCAAACGATTAATCTACAGTGCTTTGCACTTTCTTAAAGCTAAGAAATTCTTTAAAAGGCTGGCTTCGCCAGCCTTTTAAAGAATTTCTTGTACTGTACAAAGCCTCAACAGGCTACAAGACCAATTCATAAAAGTGTTAGCAATTTTTAGCTTGTTATTCTTAACTTAGTACAAGGGGGGCAGAAATCAAGTGCAGATCCACTTCACTATTTTCTAACTTAGTAACGGCGGCAACTACTCCTGGCCCAAAAAATCGTGTCAGTTTGTCTCGTTTTTCCTGCCAAGTCTCAAAACTCATTAAGGGCGAGTGAAATCTTAAAACTAAGCTATAGGAATCTTTAGTCTCTTCATCTTGATAAACTTCTTCATAAAGACCAATTAGTAAAGGACGCTCCTCATCAGTTGGACTCATGCCTAACTTCTCCAGCACTTCATCTAAATGAGCTTTGATCCCATAGCGATAGCGTGTAACATCTTTGCGTAGCTGCTTTTGCGTTGATGTCTCTTGAAGATTTCGCAAATTTGTCACTTCTTCAGATGTAGATATTACTAGAGGAGATGGGGCAACTTCTGAAGATTTAAAAGCAAAACCTCCCAGTAAAATCGGGAATCCATAAAAGAATCCAACTAGATTTAGAGTGGAATTACCCTTTGAATAAGCCCAAAAACCAACTACAAATAAAATTCCGCCTATATATAAGCCAACTGAAGCAAGAGATATTTTTTTAAGTTTAATCATGATAATCAATTAATAATACTTAATAAATGTATCTGCTAAGTGGCTTTGTTTGATGTGAATCGCTTTAATAAGCCCTAAATTCTTCCCTATAAAAAACTTTTTCAGCCGAAACCTCCACCGTTAGACTATAAATATAAATGTATTAAGTGCATGAGTTAAGAATTACACCAAGCCAATAAATCTAGAGGTTAATTAATAGCCTCGCAGATGCGGTTATAAGATTTTGAGTAGCTTAAACCACCATTTTTATGTTTGGCAAGTTACAATCATTCAGGTGTAATTCCCCAGTAGCACAAAGTTTTAGACAGTACGGAGTTTGAGGAATCTGGCATGAGCAAAGCAGCCATCGACCTACCTATTGAAATTAAGTTGCCAGTTGCCAAACTTGGCGCAAATGTTGAAGAAATTGAAGAAGACCTTGACGATTTAGATGATGATATCGAAATCGACAAGGATGATTTAGTTGATGATTCAGATGACGAATCTGATGATGACCCTGATAAAACTGGCAAAGCAAAGGGGGCAAAAAAAAGAGCTAGCCAAACTAAGAAAAAGCATTTTACTGAAGACTCAATTCGTCTCTACTTGCAAGAAATTGGGCGTATTCGTCTCCTTAGAGCCGATGAAGAGATTGAGCTAGCACGTAAGATTGCCGATCTCCTTGAACTAGAACTAAAGCGTGAAGAATTAGCAACCGAAGCTGATTGCCATCCTGACGATGTTGGGGAGCTTGATTGGGCTATAAAAATGGGGATGCCTTTGGGAGACTTTCGCAAACGTCTCCACTCAGGTCGCCGGGCTAAAGACAAGATGGTGCAGTCTAACCTGAGACTAGTTGTGTCGATTGCCAAAAAATACATGAATCGTGGATTGTCCTTCCAAGATTTGATCCAAGAAGGCAGTTTGGGCTTGATCCGTGCCGCCGAGAAATTTGACCATGAAAAGGGCTATAAATTCTCGACCTATGCAACATGGTGGATTCGTCAGGCAATTACTCGTGCGATCGCCGATCAATCGCGTACTATTCGTCTACCTGTCCACCTTTACGAAACTATTTCCCGCATTAAGAAAACAACTAAATTGCTTTCTCAAGAAATGGGGCGCAAGCCAACCGAAGAGGAGATCGCCACCCGCATGGAGATGACGATCGAAAAATTGCGGTTTATTGCTAAGTCTGCCCAACTACCTATCTCACTCGAAACGCCGATCGGTAAAGAAGAAGACTCTCGCCTCGGTGACTTCATCGAGTCCGAAGGTGAAACCCCTGACGATCAAGTTGCTAAGAGCTTATTGCGCGAAGATCTAGAAAGCGTACTAGGAACCCTCAGCCCTAGAGAGCGTGATGTTTTACGTCTGCGCTATGGACTAGATGATGGTCGCATGAAGACCCTTGAAGAGATCGGTCAAATCTTCAACGTCACCCGCGAACGTATCCGTCAAATCGAAGCTAAAGCTCTCCGTAAATTGCGACACCCCAACCGCAATAGCGTTTTAAAAGAGTACATTCGCTAGTTTTTGAGTGTCTATATGACTCAAGCCTTACCCAAACCTTCTAAAACCTCTCTATACGATCAAGATTTGCATCTCTGGTTAGAAACTGCGATCGCGCAGTTGAAAGCTGGAGATTTGAATGATCTAGATATTGAAAATTTAATAGAGGAGTTAGATGGTTTGGCGGGTAGAGATAGACGCGAGCTAAAAAACAGGTTAAGAGTGTTGCTAGAGCATTTACTCAAGCGGCTTTACATTGATATGCCTCAAGAATTTAATGGCTGGCAAAGAACCATCCGCGAACAGCGTAGACAGATTGAATTAATCCTCGAACAGTCCCCAAGCCTTAGAAATATTTGGATTGAGTATTTTGATGATCAATGGCGATCGGCGATCAAGGATGTTCGCGCAGAGTACCAAAAAACTACTTTTCCCGATGTATGGCAATTTAGCCGAGATATTGACTCATTGCTAAATATTGATTTTTGGGAAAAAAATTAAACTTTAAGAAAGCAAAGATTGGTGAATGTCTCATCAATTTAGCAAACCAGCTTCTTGTTAAGACTATACACAGGTTGAATATAAGTGTTATAGTTAAAAGCCTGTGAAAAAATAACACCTCTTGAAAATACATAAGTAACGGTTATGACCAAACGTACCCTACGCGGTAGTGTCCGCAAGAAAAAGCGCACATCTGGATTCCGCGCCAGAATGGAAACCCCTACAGGAAGAAGAGTGATTAGAGCTCGTCGCAGCAGAGGTAGAGTTCGCTTGACTACTGTTTAAGCATAGCCACAATTTAGTAAACTTTTAACTAATAAGAATTCATTAATTTCTAGTGCTTCCCAAACAATATCGTCTGCGGCAACGCGAAGACTTCGCTAACATATACGCCAATGGCGATCGCTTTAGGGGAGCACACTTAATGTTAAGGACTTTTAATAATAAAGATGGCTCACGCACTCAGATCGGCATAGTCGTCAGTAAAAAAGTTAGTAAGTTGGCGGTAAGCCGTAACCGATTTAAACGTCAGCTACGCGCCATTTTTCGCCAACTTCTGTCACAATTAAATGATGGGTTGCAGATTGTTGTAACAGTAACTACCCAAGGTCAGCCAAGTTATCAACAAATTTGCGACGACCTTCATATCTTATTAATCAAAGCAAAGGTTTTGAAGCATGGCAGTTAGTGAAGAAGTTTACTACGAAGGTGCACCGCACATTGGCGACTTGATTATTAGTCTGCTAGTAAGTATTTTTGTGATCACTATTCCTTTTGGTGTAGCTGCGATCGCGAGAGCTTTGTGGTTACGCTACCGAATCACCAACAGACGTATCACTGTCACTGGTGGATTTATGGGACGCAATCGTACAGACATTGTTTATGCAGAAATAGTCAAGATAGTCACAGTTCCTCGTGGGCTAGGAGCTTGGGGGGATATGGTTTTAACTCTCAAGGATGGCTCTCGCTTAGAACTAAAATCCATGCCAAAGTTTCGTGAAACCTACGAATATATCGAGTCAAGACTGAGCCTGAAGGCACAAGAAGTAAGTGGCGCTATCAGCAGCAATGCTTAAAAAGGTTTAATATATACGGTAGAGTAACTTAAGATTTCAAATCACTTAAGTTGCTCTGAATTTCTTTTAGGTGAGTGATTGACTGTCATTCTAATGCAAACCCAACAGTAAAGTAGACAATGGATTTCGGCGTAGGTTTTCTTTCCAACAACATAATGTTGCCTTTCCTAGATTTTTTCTACGGCATCGTGCCGAGCTATGGACTGGCAATTATTGCCTTAACGTTGGTTGTACGTTTTGTATTATTTCCAGTTAGTGCTAATCAGCTTCGCAGTATGAGACGCATGAAAATCGCTAACCCTGTAATGCAGCAGAGAATTAAAGAAGTCCAAGAGCGATATAAGAGCGATCCTGCTAAGCAGCAAGAGGAGCTAGCAAAGGTTAACTCAGCAAACTTCAAGGAATTTGGTAATCCTTTATCAGGATGTTTGCCCGCCATAGTTCAACTACCAATTCTGTTCGCTTTATTTGCAACTCTCAGGGGTTCGCCATTTGCAGATATCAACTACTCTTTGAATTTTCAAATTTCTCAGCCCGATGCTAAAGCTGAGTCCCAGCGTCAAGCTTTTACATCTCCTAGTCAAAACGTATACTTTGCAGACCGCGTGCATTATCCAGTTCTTGCCACAGCCGTTGATGGTACTAATTTAGTGGTTGGGGAACATTCAAAGATAATCTTGCAAACTTCAGAGGGTAAGGATTTTAAGGTTTTATCATCTGATTATCCAGACATAAACCTCAACCCTTCATGGAATGTAACCAAAGGTCAAGAATTAGTTGGCATCTCAGAAGATGGAACTGTAACTGCTAAGCAAGCAGGTGAAGCTACGATTCAGGTTACGGTTCCTGGATTAGCATCTAATAAGGGCTTCTTATTCATCAAGGCTCTTGGAAAAACTGGCGTAACGAATGCGGACGGTAGTATTAACTGGGATATCGTGATCATGGTATTGGGGTTTGGCGTTAGCTTGTATGCCAACCAATCCATATCCAGTGGCTCTACACCTAAGCCTATCAACTCAACTCCTGAGGCATCGCAACAGGACACGATGAATAAGCTCACACCAATTATTTTTTCTGGTATGTTTTTATTCTTCCCACTACCTTCTGGCGTAATGCTCTATATGTTGATTGCCAACATATTTCAAACACTTCAGGCTTTTATTGTTGCTAAGGAAGCATTACCAGAAAATCTTCAAAAATTAGTAGTAGCTTCAGGCGTTTCGACCACTGTAGCCAGTTCTTCTGGTAAGTCATCATCTACAAGCAAGCCTGAACCTAGTAAGCTAACTATTGATACAAAATCTGGTGCAACATCTATTGTTGAAGATAAAGCTAGTGATAGTAATTCTCCTACAAAGTCAGCTCTACCTTTTGAGCCTAATTCGCAGACAAAAAAGAAAAAAAAGTAGAAATTTAAGACCAATGGCTGACATACCCCTTGGTCTTAAATGTTCTCAGTCATGGATAAATAAATTAGTAAACTAAGTTGGGTGTGGAGCTTATGCAAGATAATTCATCAGAAGTAAGCTGGTTACAAAAGCTTTTGAGTTTGATGGGTTACACAGCCTCGATTGAGATTAAACTCATGGAATTGTCTGCAAAAGCATCATCCAATCAAAATTATTGGTTGGAAATCGACTCTAGTCAACTTCAACAGCATCAGATTGAGAGATTAATTGGAGAGGGCGGATCTGTAATTGACTCATTGCAGTATTTAGCAAATATTTTGTTAAATAAAAACTTAAATAATGAATCACAAGAATTAACCAACTTCTACACTGTCGAACTAGCTGGCTATAGAACTAAAAAACTAGCTGAGTTGCAGAATATAATTACTAACGCAGTCAGAAATGTGCGGGAGACAAAAATTGATTTTATAATCAAGCAGCTATCTTCTAGCGATCGCCGCTATATTCATCAGATTTTAGAAGAAGTTGCAGATATAGAGACGATTAGCGAAGGTAGAGAACCTAATCGTCAATTAGTTGTAAAGTTGGTGCAGCCATAATGGAAAAGCTATATATTCCACAAATTGCTAGAGCTGTAGAAGCTACAGAAATATTTGAGTTTAAAGAGTTTATCGAAGGGTTGGAAACTCTAACGCCTGTACAGGGAGTAATGAATGTTCGCCATGTTGGATCATTTCTTGAGGTTAGTACAAAAGCTTCAACAATCATGACACTGACTTGCGATCGCACATTAGTCCAGTTTAATTACAGATTAGCGATCGACAATTCTGAAATGATTTGGTTAGCAGAGCCTCTACCAGAAAGTGAATATCCTCGTGAGCGCGAAGTTGAATCTGGGGATCTAGTTGAGTCATTATCACCTAATGGATATTTTGACCCGTCTTTATGGTTATATGAACAATTAATATTAGCAATTCCATACCCTAAGATTGCTCCTGATGCTCCCGCTCTTGAACTAACGGATACTCAAGAAAGAGATACAAATCCTTCTCTAGACAAGCGTTGGTCGGTTTTAAGTACTTTACAGTTATCAGAATAAAAAACTAGCGACAGCTAGCTATACTATGCTTAACAATTAAGTGAGTAATTTAGCAAATATGGATTCTCGTGCAAAGGTATTAGCGATCGCTGAATCTTCAATGGGTCATAAAACTCATATTATGACCATGCAAAAATACTTTGATGCATCTTCATGTCATGTTGATATTTGCTGGAATGATCAAGAAAAAGAACTGATTTTTAAAATCATTAATAAGATTCTAAATTTTAGAATCCCGAGTAAATTTTTTCAATTGCACAATTTAGACTTATTTCGCTTGAGGGCGCAAATTGGCTATGGACTTCTATCGCGAAGGCTAATAGCTAGAAAACGTAAACTCAACAGTTACAACGTGATATTTTTTCATACCCAAGCTTTAGCTTTTTTTGCACTTGACTTAATAAAAAAAACTCCCACTGTGGTCAGTATCGATATGACCAATGCTCTAGCTTCTATAGAATCTGGCAATAATAAATTTCAATGGACTTATAAGCCAAATATATATATAGAAAAATTGATTTATCAGAGGGCAGCCAAAATATTGACTTGGACAGAATGGGCTCGTAACTCTGTAATTAATGATTATGGTATTCAACCTGAAAAAGTGCAGGTAATTCCCCCAGGGGTTGATATCAAGTCTCTAAATTTTTCGGAACGATATAATCAATCTGGTTTAAAGCCGTATCAAATATTGTTCGTTGGTGGTGACTTTAAACGAAAAGGGGGTGAAGACTTACTACAGGTTTTTTTGGATGAGTTTGCTAATCAAGCAGAGCTGCATATTGTCACCCAAAATCAAATAGATTGCCCGCATCCTAATGTTCATGTATACAATCAAGTTACTGCCTATAGCCCTCTCTGGTATGAACTTTATCAAAAATCTAATGTATTTATTATGCCCACCTATGGAGATGCTTTTGGCATAGTGTTTATTGAAGCTATGGCGGCTGGGTTACCTATAATTGCTTCTAATCTTGTTCAAACTAAAGAAATTGTGAAGGATGGAGAGACAGGATTTCTGATTACTCCTGGTGATCGCCTTGAGCTTGCCAATAAGTTGCAGATGCTAATTGATAACCCAAGCTTGGGACAACAAATGGGAATCAGGGCAAGAGAATTAGCAGAGACAAACTTTGATACGCACAAAAATTTTCAAATGATTGAATCTATATTTGAGCAAGTGAGTCAAATCAAATGAAAATATTGCTGACTATCCATCATGAATTAGATCCTAACTTGGGCGCACCTGGGGTGACATGGCGCATTGGTCAGGAATACAAGAAATTAGGTCATGAAGTTAGTTACTTTTCCTTTGACGATCTTCCCAAGTTTTTGCCTAGTATCGTTAAATCTATATTGTTCCCTGAGTTTGTCGCTTATAAGGTTGCGGCGCTAGTCAATAAAAATGAAATTGATATTCTGGATGCTTCAACTGGTGATGCTTGGTTATGGGCAAAATTAAGTCAATTATTCCCAAAGAAAAAGGGAGCTAAAGTGATGCCATTGATTGTGGCTAGAAGTCATGGTTTGGAACATACTGTCCATTTCCAACTCTTAGAAGAAGTAAGACTAGGAAACATGAAACTAAGCTGGAAATATCCCCTTTATCATGGAGGCTTTCATTTATGGGAGGTAGCTAATTCTTTACGTTTAGCAAATTTAGTACTGCTCTTAAATGATTATGATTTAGATTATTCTGTAAATCAACTCAAGGTTGATCGCGATCGCGCCCATGTTGTTAAAAATGGAATTTTAGATACTCTACTCAACTTGCCAGCACCAGAAGTATTAAACGATGGAATTATTCGTATTGCCCATATCGGTAGCTATATTCCCCGTAAAGGTATACATTACAGTGTCCCAGCATTAAACTCTCTTTTGAATAGTTTTCCCCAAGTAGAAGTTAGTTTTTTGGGAACAATGACTCCAAGGGAAAAAGTAATCGCTGATTTCGATCCAGCAGTTGTTGATCGGATAAAAGTTATTCCAACATACCAAAATAGTGAACTGCCAAAGTTATTGACTGGGCATTTGATTCATCTTTTTCCGTCACTGTCCGAAGGTTTTGGACTGGCTGTAGTCGAAGCTATGGCTTGCGGGCTTGTTCCAATCGTTACTGCCATTCCAGGCCCTACAGAAATTGTTACCCACGAATTTGACGCGCTAGTGATCCCGCCAAGAGATAGCTCTGCAATTGAAGAGGCTGTCAAAAAATTGATTAGCGATCGCGAATATATGAACAAATTGCGTATTGATGCTTACAATACAGCCCAAAAGTATTCGTGGTCTAGTATCGCCAAAACAAACCTAGATTTATACAAAAAATCCTTAGCTAATTATTCATTGACGAGTGGGGAATGAAAGGCCGCGCACTGCACTGCACTTCATTTACGACAAATAGCGATTATCAAGCTCAGCTTGATAGTCTATATTTGTATCAATTCACAAAGATATACCTACACTTTTGTGAATTACAGCGCTTTGCGATGTTCTAAAAACCAGAGAAAGTTTTGAAAGTGCCGCTTTGCGACACTTTCAAAACTTTCTCTGTACCCTTTAAAGCCTCAATAGGCTGTGGTATTAATTATTATTAGGTGTATATGGCGATCGCAAATGAGTTGAAAGATGCTCAACGTTTAAGTTAATTATTTTCACAAATGATTTGGAAACGCTACATTTATTATTTAGTGCTTGATACATTAAGCCTGACAATTAACGACAATAAGTGTCATATAAATTTGAATTAGTCGGCTAGAATATTTCATCCAGATCTCGACCTAGTTTTTTAATTTATAAAAGTGTACCAACACTTTTGCAAATTAAAGCTAAACTCATTCAGAGTCAGAAATTCGGAAAATAATTTTTTTGACTTGGTATAAAATCTATTAAATATAGAATATGAAATTATTTAGAAAGTTTTTAAACAAAAAAATAAACAAGAAATTCTATAAAAGCTTAGTATTTCAATCTTCTATGACGTTTCTAGTTTCTCTTGAAATATTGACTATTTTTATTGTTTATCTATCAAATTTAAATTATCTAGATAATCTTAAAGTATCTGCATTAGATAAAATCAATTACATTAGAATAGATCAAGAAGATCAAATTAAAAAATGGCTATTAAAAGAACAAAACACATCATTTGAAATTAGTAATTCATCTGAAATACGGTTAAGAGTTGAATCACTAAATAATAACAAAGGTAATGAAATAGAGACTAATAGATCTCGTCAAACCCTCAAATCTCTTTTTGAGAAAAACATCAGAAGCAATCAAAAAATTAGCACTATGTTGTTATTTGATAGCAAAGGCAAGGTAATAGCCTATGCAGATGATTTGGCTTTACAAAAGTCAGACTCGTCCTACGAAAAAATCCAAAGTATGATCAAAAATAGCAATCTATACATAAAAGGTAAAGAAAATAGTCCTAGCATTCCTTTCTTTTACTTAACTATTAATGATAATCAGCCATATATTGCTTTTGTTAACCCAATATTTGACGCTTTGGGTAACAAATTTAATCTATTGATTAATGTTAAGACTGAACAGCTAAATCAGTTAGTTATTAGTAACAATTTGAAGACTGAAACAGATACATACTTAATAGGTTCCTTAAATAAAAGTTCTTTTTTGGTTTTTGGGGAAATGCAGGGGCTAGTAAGTAAGAATAATGTTCCTGAAAGCTTAGTTATTGAGAATGCGTTGTCGAAGCAAACAGGTAGTGGCTTCTACAAAAACTATGCTGCAACTGATGTCATAGGAAGCTATAGCTGGTTTACTCCCTTAAATATTACAATCATAAGCGAGGTTAATCAAGATAAATCCCTAGTTTCCAGCAATCGTGGTTTTCGTAATATGATTCTAATTTCCTCAATACTTGTAATTATAGTTACATTTATTTTCTATTTTTTAGTTGGATACAGAATGCAGACTATTACTAGAATATCTGAGATAGCTTTATCTGTATCCCAAGATGGTTTTGATACAAGATTTCCAACTAGTTACCATGATGAGATCGGCAACTTAGGAATCGCTCTAAATCATATGTTGTCTAGATTTAGGAGATTTAGACAGCAAGTGTTGGAACCAAAGGATATCTCTATAAATAATGAGATTGATCAATCTGGAGAATTACTACATAGCTTCATCGAACTCACTAGTGAAGGCTTTACTTTTTTAGATAGTAATAACCTAATTTTAAAAATAAATTCTAATTTTGCGGAAATAATTTCTATTTCCATAGCCGATTCTCTTGGTGTTTCGCACGAAGAAATATTTCCTCAAGAGCTATCTAAGGCGATCAAGACCATGGAGTCAGATAGCCAAGAAACTTATCAAATTAAGTTTTCAATTCCCTATCAAGGTACATATATTGCTTTTTTATCTAACGTTATTCGTAAGGTTGCTACTGATACAAATCAAATTCATTCATTAGGAAAGATTATTGTCATATATACAGAAGATAAGGCTAATAATTTAGTCAAATTAGCCAACAAGTATCCTCTAATTGATATAGGTGTAACTAACAGTAGTATCAAGCGTAAGCAAGAATTGTCTCAAAAGTTAGGGATGCCCATGATTTCACTTTTAGGATTTCTTAAATTAACCAAAAAGAAATTAGAAGAAACTATCTTCCCTAAATTAGTATCTACGGACATAAAAACACTAAAAAACGTACAACAGATTGAGCAAAACTTAGAAAGTATGATCGCTGAGGGAACACAACTTGCTAAATCTATTAGAGAAGCTTTTCAAGATGAAGAAGTTAGTCAGGAAGTGCAAGCAAATAAGTTGTTACAGCAAGAATCAAAGTTTTCAATTGCGAAAGTCCTAGAAAATATCGCGACAAGAGCTGAAGAATTGTTCATTAGCAAAAGCGGTAAGCTGATTTTGGAAAATAATCTTGGATCAGTAGAAATTAAAGCTAATCGTGACCAAGTTGAACACATGATCAATTTATTGTTAAATCGAGTGGTTCATAACAAGGAGTTCAGAACAGCTTTAATTCAAGCTAAGGTAGTCGATGGTCGGGTAGTGATTGTAATGGGTAAGATAAGTTCTTTACTAACGCGATCGCAAATATCTTCTATATTGAGTAAGCTTACTAGTCCATCTCATTTACAAGCTCAAAGTGCACCACTGACCAAGGGTATGGGCTTATTAAATATCCAAAAAATGTTAAATGAATGTGGTGGAAGTATTGCTGTGCAATGGATTGATAGCAATAGGGAGAGCTACAAGTTTTATGTTTTATCATTCCCTGCACTCACTTAAGTCATTGATAGCTATGAAGTTTGAGACTTAAGCCAAGCCCAAGGTAAAGCTAGTACCTTGCTGCGATTAGGAACAAAAGCTCTCTGATTGAAAACTTCGTAGTTATTTTTCTCGATCGCTTTTAAAATATTGCGATACAAAATCAATGATGACCACACTGGCCATCGGGCATCTCGACACAACGACGAAATACCATCCTCTGCATATTGGTAAAATTGTCGAGCTCGTTGGATCTGAAAACGCATTAACTCAGCCCAGCGCTCATCAACCACACCATTTAGCAAATCCTTTTCGGTGTAGTCAAAATAATGCAAATCCTCAAGAGGGAGATAAATTCTGCCACGCTCAGCATCTTCGCCGATATCTCGCAAAATATTAGTGAGCTGCATGGCAATACCTAGGGCGATCGCCGCTTCAGTTGCTGTGGAAATAATTGATGGATCTTTAGTTTCAAAGCCCATGATCGCGGCTGACATCAAGCCAACGGTTCCTGCAACCCGATAGCAATAGAGGTGCAAATCATCGAAGGTTTGGTAGCGATCGTATTTGAGATCCATCCGCATTCCTGAAACCATGTCCTTAAAGGGCTGAATCGGCATCGGGTAATGTTTGACCGTATCCGCAAGGGCAATGTCAGAGGCATGGATCGGATCGCCCCTAAAGGTTGCTTCTAGTTGCTTTTCCCAATTGAATAGGGTCTCGGCATCGGTAATATCCGCTTGCATTCCATCAACAAGCTCGTCGGTGCGACGACACCAAGCGTAGATAGCCCAAGTCGCCCGCCTCTTTGCTTCTGACATAAGCATTGTGCCAAGATAAAAGGTCTTAGCGTACTTAGCAGTAATGCAACGGCAGATCTCGTAGGCTTCATCCAGATTGACTGGCTGACGCATTCCCATCGGTTTAGGCACTGACGACAGATGGATTTGACTGGTTTTGGTTAGAGGTTCGACCAAGGACTTTACTTCCAGAAGATTGACTTGCGTTTAGACTTGCTTTGTGGATTTCCTGTGCTGTTAGCTTACCAGAAAGTACCGCCCCTTCCATACTGCCAAAAAAGGGTTGCGCTGTATAGCTACCTGACAAAAAGAAATTGGCGATCGGGGTGGCTTGTTGGGGACGGAATTGCTCGCGTCCTGGAGTTGCCGTGTAGATTGAGTGCGGAGTCTTGACCACATGGGACTTGAGGACTTTAGCGGGGCTAGGTAAATACTGGGGAAATAGCTTAGTGAGTTCGCTGAGGGTGGCTTCAATGATTTCACTGTTAGGGCGATCAATCCAATCGGCGGCAGGGGCAAATACTAGCTCTAGCATCGATTTATCGGGATCAGCATATTCTTTGCAGGAGTTACTCATGTCAGAGTAAACGCTGAGTAATGGCGATCGCGAAAAGAGGGTGTGGTCAATATCGGTAAGCTTGCGATCAAACCAAATCTGCACACTGATTACGGGAACACCTTTGAGATGATCTAGCTGCTGGAAATAGGGCAGAGGTTGCCAATTTGCGGGGATATAATTTTTAAAGGCATCGACAGACATGGCGGAGACATAAGCATCAGCGTAGATTTCCCGACTGGGCGAGCCGTCTGTACCTTGAATAAGTAACTTTTCGACATTGCCATTTTGATCAGTGACGATTTCCTTGAGGGCTGCGCCTGTATGCACTTCACCGCCACGGGCAACCACATAATCGACAATGGGCTGGCATAGACGTTCAGGGGGTGCGCCATCGAGGTAAGCAATTTTAGAGCCGTCCTTTTGTTGCAAAAACTTATTGAGGGCTCGAAGTGGAATTGTTGCCGAGATCACACTAGGATCAATGAATTTGAGGGATTTGCAAACAGCAATAAAAATGTCAGTGGTGATATCTTTGCCAATACCATGTAGTTGCAACCATTCCTCAAAGGTATATTTGTCCATGGAGACGACATATTTGTCTCCACGCACGATCGCTGGAATCAGCCCGATCGCAAAGCGAATCTTTTGATTCCAAGTCAACATATCGTTGTTACGCAGAATCGAGGTGATGATATTGAAGGGCGCAGGCAGATCGGGAACATCAAACCATGACAATACTCCTGGTTTTTCAGGTTGATTGAAAATCAGAGCATGGCGTTTCCACTGCAAGCGATCAAGAATATTCAACTCACCCATGAGTTGCAACATATTCGGATAAGCGCCAAAAAAATTATGTAGCCCTGTTTCGACCCAGTCGCCATCAGCATCTTTCCATGCCGACACTAGCCCACCGAGAACGTTGCTACGCTCTAGCAAAATCGGCTGATGCCCCATGTCTACTAAATACTTGGCACAGGATAATCCTGCTAACCCTCCTCCAGCGATCACAACCCGCATATTTCACCAATATTTAAGATATTTAATGCTTATAACTACTAAGTTATTTGCTTACTTATCTCCATCTTACTTCGCAAAGCTTAACAATTCACTAAATTTAGTTGTCAAAATCCCTGACATTTCCTACTTTGTTTTAAGTTAGGATCACGTTCTCAAATTTTTTTAATCTTTTTTTCGCCAGTATGGTCAAAAGTCTTATCGATTCTGAGCTATCTCATCGGACATCGCGCAAATTATGGATGGCGGCAATCAAGTTGCCTATGTATAGCGTGGCTATTGTGCCGATCGCCACTGGTACAGCGATCGCCTATCGTCAGAATGGTGAGATTAGTTGGGGCATATTTCTCACATTTCTTGCTTCGGCAGTTTTGGTATTAGTCTGGGAAAACCTTTGCAACGATGTTTTTGATGCAGAAACAGGCATTGATGTGAATAAGGCGCATTCGGTAGTCAATCTCACGGGGCAAAAGAATTTGATACTAGCGATCGCTAATGCTTGTTTAATTCTTGGGATTAGCGGCGTGTTGGCGATTTCATGGATTCAGAAAGACGCAATCGTGGTAAGTCTGGTGGCGATCGCTTGCTTTTTGGGTTACATCTATCAAGCACCTCCTTTTCGCTTGGGATATCAAGGCTGGGGTGAGGTTTTATGCTTTTTTGCCTTTGGTCCGATTGGTGTGTCGGCTGCCTACTACAGTCAAACCCAGACCTTTGACTATGCCTGTGTTGCCGCATCTTTGATGGTAGGCATCATTACTAGCTTAATTTTATTTTGTTCGCATTTTAATCAAGTTGCCGATGACCTTGCCGCAGGTAAGCGATCGCCTGTGGTGAAGCTAGGGACAAAGCGATCAGCTCAGCTTTTGCCTTGGTTATTTGGATTAGTCTATGCGATCGCGATCTTGGCGATCGTGACCGAGCTTTTCCCGATCTGGACAGCCAGTATTTTTCTGAGTTTACCGATCGCTTGGAAGCTTTGCTCTTTTATTGGTGAAAACCATGACCATGCCGAATTGCTGCTCAACT
Organism: Pseudanabaenales cyanobacterium; assembly: GCA_038215315.1. Taxonomy (GTDB): domain Bacteria; phylum Cyanobacteriota; class Cyanobacteriia; order Pseudanabaenales; family Pseudanabaenaceae; genus Pseudanabaena. The sequence goes on along the minus strand of JBBQRB010000008.1, from coordinate 3,214 downwards.
GTCGGTTTATTGCCGTTGCCTTGCATTTTGTTGTTGGTTCTTGTCTCAGTATCAGTTTAATTTTTTAAAAGAATTTATCGGCGCTTGTATCAAACCCCAAAAGAGAGAGACGGCGCTCCGCGCCGTCTCTCTCTTTTGAGTTTGATTTTTTAACAAGACTGGCGACAACTTGTTTTAAAAACGCAATTTGCGCCATAAAAATCTAAAACCATCCAATAAAATAATTCTTCCTGCCGATCTGATTACTTTAAAGTTAGGGCGTAATTTGATAGCTTCTCTAATCTGATTGATTGCCCCGTAAGCATCGTCAGAGTTCATCAAAGTATCAGCATTGGAGAGGGCAAAGAAAGCACAATTTTGTTTTGTGTGCTTGACCAGAGCCTCTGTGACAATACCTGAGAGATTTTCCTCCTCAACAATCTCGATCATTTTCCTCATATCTCGCACAATTTCTCCAGTACGGATATTTCGAGAAGTAATAGAACGTGAATTTTTGCGATATTTAGCTAGTAGTTCAGGTTCGTACCATACTGGGTAACTACTTGCGACACGCACCCACATTTCCCAATCTTCCGCCATACACAATCTGCTATCAAACCCACCTAGTGCTTCATAAACATCACGCCGTACAACCATAGCGGGAGTTTGAATTCTTTGAAATCCAATCAACTCTTCTACCCAATCTTTGGGTAAAACACCACTATCTGGCATCTCTAGAATCGAGGGATTTAGCGTATTCCCATACTCATCCATAATGATATGGCGGCAGAAAGCAGCGCCAATCTCGGGGTGCTTTTCAAATCCAATTGCCAGCTTTTCATAAAATCCATTACAGACAAGATCATCCCCATGCAGTTGATGAACTACTCGACCGCGAGACTTCTCTAAGCAGGTTTGAAAGTTCCTGACATGACCAACATTTACTTCCTGACGATAAAACTCAACTCGCCCATTTCCTATCTCCCTTACTACTGCCTCAGGATCGTCTTTGGTGGAGTGATCATCAATCACCATTATTTGCATCATCTCCGCTCCCATATTCTGAGCAAGCACACTAGCAAGAGTTTCGCGCAAATAATTAGCACAGTTATATGTGGGGATCATCACTGACCAGAAGGGTCTTTCTACTCCCTCTGGTACTGGAGCAACGCTTAATCGATAGGGATGATTATCCATAATGCTTAGACACAGACTATTGAGACTTAAAAAGGTACAGAGAAATTTTTGAAAGTGACGCGAAGCGTCACTTTCAAAAATTTCTCTGGGTTTTACAAAAGCGCAAAGCGCTGTAATTACTTAAATAAGATGATACAGCGATCGCGGAAATTCACTTTATTGTTCTGCTATGCCAAGCGATTAAATTTCGCGATCGCCTGATCATAGATTTCGCGAAGTTTGAAAGCATGAATAGGAAGAGTAAATTCTTGCAGAAATAGTTTATTTCCATCAATTCCCATGTCCCTTGCTTTAGTAAAGTTCTTCGCAAGAATATTGATTGCACTAGCTAAGTCATTGACATCATTTGGCTTAACCAGTATTCCTGTTTGGCGATCGCGAATATGTTCTGGAATACCGCCAACTTTGGTGGCAACCACAGGACGAAATCTAGCGTAAGACTCCAAAGTGATTAGCCCCGCAGGTTCGGGCCATAGGCTGGGAAAGACAACTCCTAAGCTCTGACGATATAAATTTTCTAATTTCTCGCCACTGCACCAACCATGCCAAGTTATTCGATCATCTAACTCAAGCGTCTTGGCTAAGTTCTGCATCCTTTCTAGATCCCAACCCTCACCAGCAACATCTAGATGGATGGCACTGTCTACCTTTGGCATCGTCTTGAGGAGCCACTCTAATCCTTTTTCAGGAACGATGCGACCCGCAAAGAGAATTCGTTGCTGAGCATGAATCTCTGGGGTAAGTGGATAATGCTCAGAGCTAGGTGAGACAATGCCACATCTCAAAGTGACAACTTGCTCAGGGGAAATACCATTGAGAATTAATTGCGATCGCACATAATCACTGTTAGCAATCACCGTAATTCCTAACGACTGAATGGCTCGAAAAGCCGTATAGGCTCGATTAAAGTTATAGAGAATTTGTTTGGGACGGCGACTCCCGCAGCCATCAATTAGATGTCCCCACGTACAGCCAAGGGGTGACATTTGGCGATCGCAGCCCACACTTTGATTAGGCAAATACTTTGATCCACTGGGGCAGTAGGGATGATGATTATGTAATGTATAAACGGCTGGACATGAATTATTGAGACAACTTAACATCTCGCCTTCATGGATATGCAGGAGCCGGTACTGACTTTGATCTAGACCTCGTAAAGATGTAATCAATTCACCTGCATACATTTCAGGCAAGGTTGCTAAAAGTCCATCAATGTAGGACTTAACACCGCCTCCACTTGAAGCTAAGTAAGCCGCACAGTTGTTAACTTTATACATTACTGACTGTCACTAGTTTAATTGTTAATATAGCTGTCGCTAGCCTTGTGAAGACATAAAACCCAAAAGAAGGCGGCGGCGCGGAGCGCCGCCGCCTTCTTTTGGGTTTTATGGGGGAGATCTGGTCATGAGGCTAATGACACTATCGCGAATCTTAACTACGGCTTGATCATATTCAGTAACAACTAAGCGGAGATATTCCTGAGAAATATTAACTCCTCCAGTCTTACTAGTTTTTTCTAAAAATCTACATATATATGATAATTTCTTTGCGCCAATACTAGCACTGGTTGATTTTAAGGAATGGCATGAAATATTAAATTTACCTAAATCTTGATTACGCAAAGATATTTGAATTGCATCAATTAACGTCTTAGCCGAGTTTAAGTAAATCGTAACTAGACCAGAGAATACGAGATCATCATCTATAGTTACCCGCAGATCTTGGAATACCTCCAAGTCTAATATTGGTAAGTTATTAAATTCTGGATGATTATCCATAAATTCCGCTATTGAGACATTTCCGTTATCTTCATTTCTAGTCATTGCCTCATACCTGACTTGTCGAGATTAAGAGCTGCTGTCAAGCTTACTATGATATAAACCCAAGAAGTGAGTGGGGGGGGGGGGGGGGGGCGCGCGCCGGGGGGGGGGTTTTTTTTTTTTTGTGTTGTGCGAGGCGGGGTGAGTTCACAAGAAGGAATGTGGGGGTGGAGTAGAAGAAATAAAAAATAAAATATAAAAATACGAGATTAATTGTT
>JBBQRB010000007.1:0-29330 GCA_038215315.1 Pseudanabaenales cyanobacterium | reverse complement strand
ATTTCACCGGGCCGTGCTTTATACACTTTTTTTTTAATGCGTGTGGTTGTCACTATCCCCCCGGGGCTAACAAACCCCCCCCCCCCACCCCCGGGGCGCCCCCGCCCGGGGCCCCCCACAGCGTCTTGGGTTCTAAGGTTTCTTTTGCCTACCTATTTACACAACAATCCTAAATCATTTATAAATTTAGATAGGGCTTCGGCACTTCAACAAGCTTCTTGCAGATTGCTCAAAGCTTAAAAGCACCGCAACTGTGCTTTTAAGCTTTCGTCCTATGTAGCTATTGTACTCAAGACCCAACGGAACGCATAGCGCCAGCGTAACGAAAACCCAGTTAAAGCCGCCGCTTCGGCAATATTTTTTAGTTCTGGCAATCTAAATCCGCGCAAAACTGAGAGCGGCGCATCATTACGAACCATTGGCGCAGCAGGTAATAGTCGCGTCAGGGCATAGATTCCATAATATGCGAGGGGATGGCGATGTAAATCATTGATCAAAATTCCTTGCTTAGCTACGCGCTGCATAGAACTGACGATCTTGACAGCATTTGCATGGGCAAAATGATGTAAAAACATCGCCGCGATCGCAATATCAAATTGCTGATCACCGTAGGGAAGATCGAGAGCATCGGCAACTTCCACTTTGATTTTTGATTGTAGTTGCCTAGGTAATCGCTTATTTAGGGCTTCCCGCGCATAGGCAACTGTCACAGGATTAGCATCGATCGCCACTACTTCTACATCAATCGGTGGAGACTGCTTTGCCGCCCAGCACACGATATATTCAGGGAAATCACCTATACCCGTACCAATATCAAGAATCCGAATTGGTTGATCGCGGTGCGATCGCGATCGCGCTTGCAAGAAGGGCGCGAGGACTTCCATTGTTGTGGCATAGCCGCCCAGCAATTGATTAATGGGACGTAGTTGTTCTAAGGCATCAGTGAGGCGCTCATCCTGAATTGAAAAATCATCCATTAATTCATCTTGATCAGTACGGGCTTGAAATGAAGGCATATTTCTTTAAGTGTCGTAGACAACTTATACATTTTGACTTAACTGTCAAAATAATGTTGGGAATACGTAGGTAAGTAAGTAGGCAAAAGAAACCTTAAAACCCAAAAAGCTGTAGCGCACGCGCAGCGTGCGCTACAGCTTTTTGGGTTTTGGGTTTAATTATGCTTGCCTACTTAACGCAGTAATTCTCATTATAAAAATCGGTTTCACAATCTCTAACTGCTCAAAATGTCTAAATGATGCTAGATATCGCTAACCGAATTAGCCAGAAGCTCAAAAAAGTTTCGATTCGATCGCTGATTACTTTGCCTTACATTCTGCAAGTTGCTGCTGCTGTTTGGTTGGTCGGCTATTTTTCGGTGCAAAGCCAGCAAAGAAATGCTACTGAATTTGGCAATGTATTACGGGATAACGCGATTACCCATTTGAGACATGAAATTGCTGAATATTTGCGACCAACTCTCCAGATTGTCAAACTTAATGTTGTTGCCCAAAAAGATCGTCCCCTCAATTTTCAAAATCCTTCTGAAATCATTAGTCAATTTAGAACCTTAATTAATGTATTTCCTTCTGTAAGAGAGATATTCTTGGGAGATAATTCTGGTAATTTTCTAGGGGTTTTGAGACAGTTCGATGACTCACTCGCAGTCAAGATTACGGAAGAATTTCCCCGCCGCAATTGGTATAGTCTCGACCAGCAAGGCAATTTAGGCAGACTATTCAAATCAGAAGATTTTTACGATCCCCGTCCTCGTCCTTGGTTTGAGCAGGCAATTGCCAATAGTAAAGCCACTGGGAAGGCAACTTGGACAGAAATTTATCCATTTGTTGATAGCCCTGACATTGGGATTGCCGCAACTCAGGCCATCTTTGACCAACAAGGCAAATTACTATATGCGATCGCGGCAAGTTTAAATCTTGACAGAATCAATCAGTTTCTTCAAGATCGGCAATTTAGTAAATCTAGCCGCACTTTTATCATCGAGAAGTCAGGATTTCTAGTCGCCACATCCACCCAAGATCTGCCATTTACGATTAATCAAGAAGGTAAAGTTCAGAGAATTAAGGCAATTGACAGTAAAAATCCTTTTATTGCTCAGATCGCTGCCAAGGTTAGCCAAAACCTCGACGATGGAAATAGCTCTCAAAGCAATATTTTGAATATTATCCAAAGTAATACCCAAGATCAAGATAAGTTTGAGGTTGAAGTTGAGCTACAAGTTGAGGGGAAAACGGTTAAAGAAAAGCAGTTTGTGGATGTATTTCCCTATCAAGACGAAGCGGGATTGGATTGGTATGTTTTCATGGTGATCCCTGAAACAGATTTTTTATCTCAGGTAAACCAAGGGGTCGTTACTCTAATCTGGTTTGGGATTGGTATCATCGGGCTATTGGTATTCATTGGATTTTGGATCACCCAACGCATCGTTAAGCCAATTTTTCAATTAAGCGATGCTAGTCTCGCGATCGCTAACCAAAATTTTGATCATCCGATTGGCGAAACTTGGATTGACGAGTTGAGCATCCTTGCCAATTCTTTTAACCAGATGCGTGACCAGTTAAAGCAGTCAAACTCAGAGTTACAGGACTACTCGCGATCGCTAGAGCTAAAGGTCGAAGCCAGAACTCAGGGGCTGGAACAGGAAATTAGAGATCGCATTGCGATTCAAAATGAACTGCAAGAAAAGGCAGTTATTTTGAGCCAGCATTACCAAGTTCTCAATCAGCTTGCCAAGGATGAGTCTATACGACAAGGCGATTTATTGGTGAGTATTCAAAAGCTAACTGATGCCGTAGCACGAACTTTACAGGTCGAACGCAGTAGCGTTTGGCTCACCAGCCCAGAAGATTCAGGCTGGACTTGCCTAGATTTATTTTTATTAAGCTCTGAAAAGCATTTGGAGGCTAGTGAGTTTTCCTCTGATTTTTTACCCAAGTATATCGGCAACCTCAAAACCGAACTTGCAGTAGCTGTCAATGATGCCTTGAATGATGAGGGAATAACAGAGATAGCCGAAAACTATCTAATTCAATTAGGAATTACTTCAATCTTAGAAATTCCCTTACGCCAAAACAATGAAATTATCGCTTTGCTAAACCTCGAACATACAGGGGAGCCGAGAAACTGGACAATAATGGAGCAGAGTCTAGCCCGTTCTATCGGCGATCTAATTGCACTTTCTCTTGAGTCTTACAACCGCAAGATTGCGGAGCAACAGCTCAAAGAAAGCGAAGAGCGCTGGCAGTTAGCCCTAGATGGCAGCAATGACGGTATTTGGGACTGGAATTGTAAAACTAACTATGCTTTTTATTCCTCAAGATATAAAACCATGCTTGGTTACAAAGAAGAAGAGTTAGCACCATCAGGCTCTACTTGGGAAGGCTTAATTCATCCTGATGATTTGGAAAATTCATTAAAAGCGACCAATGACTATCTAGATAAAAAAACAACATATTATGCCTTAGAACACAGATTGCGATGTAAAGACGGCAGTTACAAATGGATCTTGGCTAGGGCGAAAGCTCTATTTAACAAAAATGGTGTTCCGATCAGATTAATTGGTTCTCATTCCGATATCACTGAACGGAAAAACTATGAAGAAGCACTACGGCAAAAAGCCGCAACTCTCAGTCTCCATAATCAAGTATTAGCAAAACTAGCAAGGGATGAAGAGTTACGGCTGGGCGATTTGCGATCAAATATGCAAGTTTTAACGGAGACAGTTGCGAAAACTCTGGATGTCGAGAGGGTCAGCATCTGGATGGCAAAGTCTAATAGTATTAATTGGGAATGTCTCAACCAGTACTTGTTAAGTTCTGGTCGTCACTACATAGAAGCAGATCTACCGATCTCTAGCCTTCCTAATTATCTGAATGCCTTGCAAACAGAGTTAGTTATTGCCTCAACCGATGTGTTACAAGATTCTCGCACCTCTGAATTAAGCGAAGTTTATCTAGTTAAGCTTGGCATTACTTCAATGTTAGAGATTCCGATTCGTCAAAATTTAAGTACGATTGGGGTCTTGTGTATTGAGCATATTGGCGAAAAGCGAGAATGGATTTTAGAGGAACAAAGTTTTGCTAGATCGGTTGGGGACTTGGTGATATTAGCGATCGAATCCTACAATCGCAAACTAGCTGAGCAGCAGCTCAAAAATAGCGAAGAACGCTGGCAGCTAGCCCTAGAAGGTAATAACGACGGCATTTGGGACTGGAACTGCCAAACCAATGAGGTATTCTTTTCGCCAAGGTATAAGTCGATGCTGGGCTATAGCGCTGATGAGATCAAACCAAATGTTGACTCATGGCTTAATCTCATTCACCCTGAAGATTCCAATCGAGTTCGATCTATAGTTGAAAGCTATTGGGCAAGAAAAGCTCCTCACTATGTAGCTGAACATCGCATTCGCTGTAAAGATGGTAGCTATAAATGGATTTTAGCAAGGGGAATCGCGCTATTTAATGCCGATCACACACCGACACGCATGATTGGTTCTCATACTGATATCACAGAGCGTAAACAAGCAGAAATCGAGCTTTCTCTGGCAAAAGAAGCATCTGATTTTGCCAATCGAGCTAAGAGCGAGTTCTTGCAAAATATGAGCCATGAATTAAGAACACCTCTAAACGGGATTCTCGGCTATGTGCAGATTTTAGAGCGCGATCGCGATCTTACTCCTAAGCAAATTGAAGGGCTTAATGTGATTAAGCAATGTGGAACCCATTTGCTTAATCTGATTGCGGATATTCTCGACCTCTCGAAAATAGAGGCTAGAAAGCTTGAATTAGTTGAAAGTGATTTCCACTTTCATAATTTTTTGCAAGGGGTCGTGGAAATTTGTGCAGTCAGGGCTGAGCAGCAGGCACTTACTTTTACTTATTTGCCGTCCGCAAATCTGCCGATAAGTATTCATGCCGATGAAAAGCGTTTAAGGCAAGTACTACTAAATCTGCTCGGTAATGCAATTAAGTTCACTAATAGTGGTGGTGTTACCTTCAAGGTTGATGCGATCGCCACAAATATTCCTTACTCGAATCTCAACATCTCTAACAACGAGGAAAATCAATCATCCCTGAAGATGCATAAAATTCGATTTGAAATTGAAGATACAGGAATTGGCATTAGTCCTGAAAATCTAGCCAATATCTTTATTCCTTTTGAGCAGGTTGGCAACTCTCAGGCGAATGCAGAGGGGACTGGGCTAGGCTTAGCGATTAGCCAAAAAATTGTGGAAGTAATGGATAGTTCGATCAAGGTATATAGCAAACCGAATCAAGGGAGTAAGTTCTGGATAGATCTAGATCTCAAAGCTGCCGTAGTTAACCTTGACTGGACTTATGTTAAGAGTAAATTAAGTCACCGCAAAATCATTGGATTTAGTGGAGTTAAGCGTAAAATTTTATTGGTCGATGACAAATGGGAAAATCTCACTATATTAGTCAAACTATTGCAAGAAATTGGCTTTGAAATTATTGAAGCTTGCAACGGGCAGGAGGCTCTAGACCTCGCTAGCACCAATCAGCCTGATTTAATCATCACCGACCTCGTTATGCCTGTTATGGATGGCTTTGAAATGATTCGTCAATTTAGGCGATCGCCAATTTCACAAAATATAATTATTATTGTCACCTCTGCTAGCGCCTTTAGCAAAGATGCCACTCAAAGTATTGAAACTGGAGGGAATGACTTTGTACCAAAGCCAATCAATTTTGAGAATTTACTAGCCAAAATTCAGACTCATTTACAAATGGACTGGATTTATGAGGAAATTGATATGATCGAAACAACAAGTCAGTTGGAAGATATCAAGGCAGTTGAGGCTTCTGCAAGACCAGTGGCTACTCCGTTAATCGCTCCATCATTAGAACAGATTGATCAATTATTTGACTTGGCAATGCAGGGAAATATTAAAGCGATCGCGGCTCAAATTGAGAATTTAGAAAGTCAAGATATTAATTTAGTTCCTTTCTGCTCTGAGTTAAAGAAGTTAGCTAGCGAATTTCAAATTAAAAAGATTAAAGAATTCATCAAACAATATCGAGATCTTCCATGAAAAGTAATCCAGTACAGCAAATTCCGAGCAAACCCAGATTTCTTGTAAAAGCCCCGCGAAGCGGGGCTTTTACAAGAAATCTGGGTTTGGTTTGTTCTCAATCTGCTGTAAGTAAGTATGCAAAAGAAAACTTAAAGCCCAAAAAACTGTGGCATACGTGCAGCGTGTGCTACAGCTTTTTGGGCTTTGGTTTTTATTATGCCTTTCAAAAAATATCTTATGGTTTAAGAAAGCGCAAAGCGCTGCAAATTTCCGTAAACATAAAACTATCTAGACTAACGCCATGAGTAAAGAAATTGACCCTAAAAGTAAAATTTTGATAGTTGATGATAATGCTAACAATCTTAAGGTCTTGTCAAAAACTCTGGATGTTGATGACTGGGAAATTTTAATAGCTATAGATGGGGAAAGTGCGATCGAGCAGGCTACATACACTAAGCCAGACTTGATTTTTATGGATGTAATGATGCCAATAATGGATGGATTCTCAGCTTGTAAAATCCTCAAAAATGTTCCAGAAACCAGTGAAATCCCGATTATTTTCATGACTTCGCTTTCTGATACTTTAGATAAGGTTAAAGGATTTGAACTTGGCGCAGTTGACTACATTACCAAGCCCTTCGATTGCGATGAAGTAATTGCCAGAGCTAGAACCCATTTGCAACTCAGATTCTTAACCAAGCAAGTAAAAGAGAAAAATCTGCAATTGGAAATTTTTACCCATGAGTTAGAAGAACGTGTCAAGTCGCGTACAACTGAACTCTCAAACACTTTGGCTGATTTGCAAATAGCGCAGGTACAGCTTCTAGAAAGAGAGCAACGATTAGCCTATGAAGCTTCACATGACAGCCTTACCGACTTACCCAATCGCGCTTGGCTCAAGCAGAGGTTGGAATACTTGACGAATCAAAATCATCCTTACGCTGTTCTGTTTATCGACCTAGATCGCTTCAAAGTCATTAATGACAGTCTCGGTCATCTCGTTGGTGATGAGCTACTCAAGCAAGCTACCCAACGCCTGCGAAAAGTAATGCCCAGTCAAGCGACAGTATCTCGATTTGGCGGAGATGAATTTGTGATTCTATTTGAAGAAATCGGGAATATTTCTGAGGCAGTTAGTCTTGCTGACTTGATTCAAATAGAGCTAGAACTTCCCTTTGATTTATATAATTACCAGCTATTTATAAGCGCTAGTATTGGCATCACTATTAGCGATGATAGCTATCAAAGACCTGATGATATTCTGCGAGATGCGGATATTGCCATGTATCAGGCAAAACATCAAGGGCGGGGAAGATCTGAAATATTTAATCCTTACATTCGAGATCAGGCGATCGCGCGATTAGAAATGGAAAACGACCTGCGACGCGCAGTGGAGCGAGAAGAATTTTCTATGCACTATCAGCCAATTTTTTGCCTACAGAGCGATAAAATATGTGGATTTGAATCTCTAATCCGATGGATTCATCCCACTGGAAAGCAAATTTCGCCATCAAAATTTATCCCGATCGCTGAAGAAATTGGTTTGATCAATACTTTGGGGTGGTGGGTTTTAAAGCAGTCTCTTAAGCAAATGCAGAATTGGCATCAACAATTTGGCGATCGCGATCTGTGGATCAATGTCAATATCTCCCCAATCCAGTTAAAACAAGTTGACTTTGCTCAGAGTGTAAAACAAGTTTTGGACGATTTGGGGCTTTCCATTAATTGCCTAAAATTAGAAATTACTGAAAGTTGTCTTCTTCAATCTACGGATACAGAAATCACGGCTCTAGATCAACTTAAAAAGTTTGATATCAAACTCTGTATTGACGACTTCGGCACAGGTTACTCTTCCCTTAGTCGTCTGCATGAGTTACCAATTCATACGTTAAAAATAGATCGGGCTTTTATCAAAGAACTAGAAGTAAATACCCAAAACAGTATTGTGGCAACAATTATTAATTTAGCGCATGGATTAAATATGGAAGTGGTTGCGGAAGGCATAGAAACCGAAGAGCAGAAACAAATCCTGAAATCACTTGGCTGTGGATATGGGCAGGGCTATCTCCTTTCGATCCCCCTAGATGCGATCGCGGCAACTTCAATAATTACAGTTAAATCCCAAATCCAATAAAAACCAAAAAGCTAAGGCGGACGCGCAGGGTACTCCTTAATCCCTCAATCGGTTGTAGTCTTTGTTAGCCTTTTGCCATAGAGAATTGCCGCAAAGCCTGTCAAATACATAAATAAACTATAGATTGCCGCAGGAATCGCCATATCCTGATTGCCGATTATTCCTGCGGTAATCGCGATCGCTAAAGTTCCATTTTGAATGCCCACCTCGATCGCAATACACATTTGCTGAGGCGGCTTGAGTTTGAGTAACTTACTGATGCCAAAACCTGTTGCCATCGAAAATAAATTTAGTAAAATCACCCCTACACCTGCTTGCACAATAAACTCAGGCAATCGACTCCATTCCCGAATTACTAAAATTAAAATAATTAGCGCCAGAAAAGCGATCGCGAGGCGACTGGTCGCTTTTTCAAGTCCTCTTGCAATTTTAGGAAATTGATACTGCACGTACATTCCAATTGCAATGGGAATAATCGTAATTAAAAAGATTTGTCCCATAGTTGCACCAATCGGCAACGAGATCGCGGCACTTTGTCCAAGGAAGTGGTTGAGAGCCAGATTTGCGAATAAGGGAATTGTAAATATGGTAATGACGCTGCTACAGACCGTCAAAGTGACCGATAGCGCCACATCTCCACCAGCTAAATAGGTGATCACATTTGACGACACTCCACCTGGAGCGATCGCAATAATCATCAATCCCACGGCGATCGCAGGTGGCATTGTGACGATTTTAGTAATTGCGAAACCAATTATCGGCAATAGGACAATCTGGCTTAGCAGTCCAACGGAGACAGCTTTAGGCTGTTGCGTAATTCTTTGAAAATCCTCTTTTTTGAGAGATAGTCCCATACCTAACATGATCAGAGCCAAGGCTATAGGCAGAATGAGCGTAGTAAATATACTTTCTTGCATCTGAATTAATTGTTTGGATATGGCTGTCGCCAAGTTTATCAGCACATACAGCGCTTTGCGCTCAAACGAACCACAATAAAATTTTTGAAAGGGTTGCTTTGCAACCCTTTCAAAAATTTTACTGGTTCGGATTTGAGCGCAAAGCGCTGTAAAACCCAAAAGAAAGAGGCGGCGCTCCGCGCCGCCTCTTTCTTTTGGGTTTTGATTTGTCCTAATACATATCCAAGCCAATAGTTTTGAAAGCACGGCTTCGCCGCGCTTTCAAAATTATTGGCTTGGATTAGATCTAATTCGCATACTGATATCCAGCCAAGGCGATCGCGTCACCATTGCCGAAGTGGAAATATAATCCATCCCCAACTCAGCAACTTGAGCAATAGTCGTGAGCGTAATATTTCCAGAAGCTTCGATTTTGGTGCGAGGACTGTGGGTACGAATTAGAGCGATCGCTTCGCACATAGTCTCTAATGGCATATTGTCGAGCATAATCACGTCCACATTTAGCTCTATGGCTTCCTTAACTTGAGAGATCGTCTCAGTTTCGACCTCAATAGCGGTCGTCAAGGGAATACTTGAACGGACTCGCTTAACTGCTTCCTCAATGCCGCCTACAGCAGCAATGTGATTGTCTTTAAGCATAACCGCATCATCTAAACCATAGCGATGATTGATAGCCCCACCGATATAAGTGGCATATTTTTCTAAGATTCGCATTCCAGGAATTGTCTTGCGAGTATCCACCAAGCGCGTGTGCGAAGAGCTAGCGATCGCCTTGACATAAGTTGCCGTCGCGCTGGCAATTCCCGATAGCCGCATCACTAGATTCAGAGCCACCCTTTCCCCCATGAGCAAGGTCGCCAGACTGCCATAAATTTCCGCGATTAATTCTTCAGATTTGACCGCCTTGCCATCTTGGACGATTGCTTCAAACTTTACGGCTGGATCTAATAGTTGAAAAACTCTAGCGGCAACTGGCAAACCCGCAACTATGCCATCCTCCTTAGCAATCCAGACGGCTCTGCCAATGGGGGCATTACCATTAGCAAACAGTCCACTGGTGCTGCGATCGCCACGTCCAATGTCTTCGCGCAACCAATCCGCAAGCATAGGATCGAGGACAATAAAAGGAGGGAGCGTCATAGTACACCTATTCCCATTCAATCGTGCCAGGAGGCTTGGAGGTAATATCCAGAACTACTCGATTCACCCCTTTCACTTCATTGACGATGCGATTAGAAATAGTTTCTAGTAGTTCATAGGGCACTCTTGCCCAGTCTGCCGTCATACCATCTTCGCTAGTTACTAAGCGCAATACAACAGGATGGGAATAAGTACGCTTATCACCCATTACCCCCACACTGCGAACTGTCGGTAAAAGTACGGCAAAAGCTTGCCAAAGCTTGTTGTACTGACCAGAGCGATTAACTTCTTGGCGCACAATTAAATCGGCATCACGTAAAGTATTTAGGCGATCGCTAGTAATTTCACCGATGATTCTAATCGCCAATCCAGGACCAGGAAAAGGTTGGCGCTTGACGATTTCTTCGGGCAGTCCAAGGACTGTCCCCACCTTGCGAACTTCGTCTTTAAACAATTTACGCAATGGTTCCACTAGCGTAAATCGCAAATTATCAGGTAATCCACCGACATTGTGATGGCTCTTGATCTTAACTGCGACCCGTTTGCCAGTTACAGGATCAGCATTCGTATCAGCCGATTCGATCACATCTGGATAGAGCGTACCCTGAGCCAAGAAGTCAAACGGACCAAGGCGCTGGGACTCCTCTTCAAATACCTTGATAAATTCATAACCGATCAACTTCCGCTTCTGCTCTGGTTCAGTGATTCCTTCTAGCTGCTTCAGGAAGCGATCGCGGGCATTGACGTACTCAACATGAATATGGAACTGTTCTTCAAATAGCTTGACTAGACGCTCTGGCTCTAGCTTTCGCATAAAGCCTTGGTCGATGAACATACAGGTAAGCCGATCGCCGATCGCCTTGTGCAGCAAAAAGGCAAGGGTTGAAGAATCAACTCCGCCCGAAAGCGCAAGCAGGACTCGCTTCTCGCCTACCTGTGCGCGAATTTCTCGAATTGAGTTTTCAATAAAAGCGTCAGTTGTCCAAATTGGCTCACAGCGACAGATTTGATACACAAAATTGCGAATCATCGCCATACCACCAGCAGAATGCACAACTTCAGGATGGAACTGCACACCATAGAGTTTTCTGACATGATCGGCGATCGCAGCACAAGGAGTATTGGCAGTATGCGCCAAGATCTCAAAACCCTTGGGCAAGTCTATAACCGAATCACCATGACTCATCCACATGGTGATTCCTGTATCCACGTTGGTTAGTAAATCGGTGGGATCGTCAATTTGTAACTGAGCTTTACCATATTCCCCGCGCTCGGCTCGTTCAACCGTTCCGCCCAGTTGCTTCGCCATCAGTTGCATTCCGTAGCAAACGCCTAAAATAGGAATGCCAAGTTCAAAAATGGCGGGATCGCACTGCGGCGCGCTTTCGTCATATACGGAGCTAGGCCCCCCTGATAGGATGATCCCCTTAGGGTTTAATTTCAGTAAGTTTTCAGCAGTAGTATGATAAGTTAAAACTTCGGAATAAACCTGTGTCTCGCGGATGCGCCGAGCAATCAACTCGGAATACTGAGAGCCAAAATCAAGAATAGCGATCATCGAGCGGCTGTTCAATTTGTCTGTGGTGCTTTCTGGTATTTGATTAGAGGATTTTTCTATACTAGAAGCAAGTGCATCTTCAAGAATAAGAGAGCTGGATGATGTTGGAGCGGAAGAAACCACAGTAGATACCTCTATCTTAATGAGATAGCAAAAAACTTTCGGCAAGCCTATCGACGCGAAAAAAAGTAGCTATTCGTACAATGCTAGCAAATCAACACCTATTTATGACAGCAATTTTGAGTTTTGTAGAGCCAAAAGCACTTTAAAACCTAAAATCGGTTTCATAATGGAAACTATTGAATTTATGAGTAAGTTTATGAATTTCAAATATGTACAGAGCTTGACAAGAGCGTTTGCAGGAATATGGTTGTCAGCTTTTGCCTTAGTGCCAACACCTCTGGGCGCTGTGCAGCTTCGTGACGGTAAAACTTACTTTGTGCAGTTGCCGATGCTACTGGGTGCTGAGACTACCAGAAATAGCATTTATGTTTCTGGCGCTACCTATTATTTTGTAATTTCCCTGCCAGCAAATATGGGAGAACCATTACAAAAGATTGAAATTTCTCAAGCCGAGGGATTTGAGACGATTGACTTTATTGGCGATCGCACGGTGACTTATTTACAAACTGATACTGGGCGATCTGAAGTTCTTAGTAAAACCGAAATTATTCTTAAAGAGGGACGCGATCGCCCGACGATTTCAGTCAGCTTTGGGTCACCTATTCCTGCCGACAGTCAGGGTAAACTTATTATTGGTTTGCGTCCTGTCCATAACCCTCGCTACGACGGGGTTTACCTGTTCGGTGTGACCGCATCTCCTCAAGGCGATCGCCCCAATTCTCAATTTTTAGGCTATGGCAGGTTAAGCTTCTACAGTTCGTTTCATTAAGAAGCCAATGACCGATAGCAATGATAGCCTCAGCGATAGCCTAACTGTCAAACCCAAAAAATCTGGACTAGCGCCCCTAATTTTGACGTTAGTGGAGTTATTGCGGCAACTAATGGAGGCTCAGGTGATTCGGCGTATGGACGCAGAAAAGCTAACGGAGTCCGAGATTGAGCGAGCCGCCAATAGTCTGCAAGCCTTAGAACAGCAAATTTTTAATCTCTGTGAAGTTCTCGATATCGATCCTGAAGATCTCAATCTTGACCTTGGCGAATTTGGAAAACTACTGCCCAGACGTGGCGCTTATTATCCTGACAAGTCATCTAGTGAGTCTTCGATTCTTGAGTTGCTCGATCGCCTGATCAGCACTGGAATTGTGTTAGAAGGTGATGTACAGATCGGTTTGGCTAACATTAACTTAATCGACCTCAAACTCAAACTACTGCTAACCTCTGGCGACAAATCAGCATCCTAGAACTTAGTACAAGCCAGCCAATTCAAGTTTTAAAACCAAAATCAGGTAGTGTTGCCGATCTGTGGAAGCAAAATATAGATGAAATGACGAAATCTGCGTCAATTGATGAATGTGCCAATGACTATATTTCCCATTTCCACAGATCGGTAACACTACCGACTAGGGCATATGCATATAAAGTAGCTATCCAAAAATAGTATAAAAATACGCATTTAAAAACCAAGAATTAGCGGTGCGGCGCGAAGCGCCGCACCGCTAATCTTTCACTGGGAAGGGAGTATGAAATTTTCTCCTTTTAAGTTTGATTATTTTTTGCTGCTTAGGTAATACAGGACTAACTTTCTCCCTAAATCAGCCTAGTTGGTACATCTAGCCAACGCCTTTGTTGATGTGATAATTGAGTCAAATCCATCAACTTTTGTGACCATGCGCCCTCATAAAGGCTAGGAGTCATCGGTATGCCTGTTCGGATCGCTTTTACCCAGCGATCGCAAATAGCGATTACAGGAGCCAATCGTCCATCGCTATAGGTTTGAGCAAATTCATATTCAGAAGGGACTGCCACAACTTCCATTTCAGTACGTTCAAGTTTGCCTTGCCGTAAGCTAAATCCATGCACATAGTCAGATTGATGAGAACTTCCTAATACCAAAGTTCCATTCTCTCCATAAACCGTGAGCCAATGACCACGACCGAGATGGGTAACTGTACTAAGAGCGATATTACAGGGAGTTCCATCAGCAAGCTCTAAAAGAATATTGCAAGTATCATCAACATCTACAGATCTTAAAACTCCATCAAGATCAGGACGCTCAGTAATAGCCGTACTTAACTGTCCACACAGACTTTTAATATCGCCAAATAACCAACGCACATAGTCAAAAACATGGGAGCCAATCGCCCCCAATGCGCCGCCACCATAACTTTTTTGGCTGTACCAGTTCCAACCCCGACTAGGATTAGCCCGCCCCTGCACTAGCCATTCAATCTTAATTAATCGCTTTTTGCCAACATGATTATGATCTAATAAATGCTTAAGATATTGCCATTGTGGAACACAGCGAAACTCAAAATCTGTGGCGGTAATGACTCGTTGTTGTTGAGAAAATTGATACAGAGCTAAAGCTTCTTGAGCATCCATCGTTACGGGCTTTTCTAACAAAATATGCTTGCCTGCGGCGATCGCGGATTTTGCTTGCTCATAGTGAAAACTCGGTGGCGTGGATATTGTCACCGCATGGACTGCGGGCAATGCTAGCAAATCTTCAAGGCGATCGCTGGCATGGGGAATCTCAAATTTATTGGCAATCTGTTCTGCTTTTTGGCGATCGCGATGATACACCGCCACAACTTCTGTCTCTGGATGAATTTGTAGGGCAGGAATGTGAATAATCTGCCCAAAGCCTGTTCCAATAATACCGACACCAATTTTTGACATAAAAAGAATTCCAAATATTTGGCTTGCATACAGCGCTTTGCGCTGTTCTAAAACCCAGAGAAAGTTTTGAAAGTGCCGCTTCGCGGCACTTTCAAAACTTTCTCTGTACCCTATAAAGCCTCAATAGGCTGTAGGTAAGTAGCCAGAAGAAAACTTAAAACCCAAAAAACTGTGGCGCACGCGCAGCGTGCGCCACAGTTTTTTGGATTCTAGGTTTTATTTCGCCTAGCTACTTACCTACAAAACTTGAACCTGCATCGTTTGCCATTGTGAGAGGCTATGGGTTTTTAGTTGTAATGCATGAATTGCACCAGTATCAAGATGCTCTTGAATCGCTCCATACACTAGCTTGTGTTGTTTAATCATCGATAAACCTTCAAATTGCTCAGCAACAACGATCGCCGCAAAATGTTGACCATCATGATTAGGATCTTCAACCTGAACTTTAGCCTCAGGTAAGGCAGCACGGATTAGTTCCGCGATTTGACTATGGGAAATCATAGGATCGTCTCAAAATATAGCAACTGTCCACATTGTGCCATATAGCAAACCCAAGAAGAGCGAAGCGCCGCCACGCTCTTCTTGGGTTTGCGTCAATGCAATCGGGGATAAAGATATAATTTCAATCGCATCTTCACCTAAGCCTTCATGAAAATTGCCACTTGGAACGTAAACTCAGTTCGCACCCGAATTAACCATGTTTGTAACTGGTTACAAGCCAATCCTGACGTAGATGTGCTGTGCTTGCAGGAAACAAAAGTTGTAGATAGTGATTTTCCCCACGAGCCTTTTATCAATCTGGGCTATCACACCTACATCTACGGTCAAAAATCCTACAACGGGGTCGCGATGATTTCGCGATCGCCGCTAGCCGATATTCAATTAGGATTTGCACCAGTATTGGGGGAAATCGCAGATCCCAGCCTAGATGATCAAAAACGCTTAATCACTGCCAAGCTTGGCAATACTCAGATCGTCAATATGTATGTCCCGAATGGCTCAGAGGTAGATAGCGAGAAATTTGCATACAAATTGCGCTGGCTGAAGTTATTGCGTGAATATTTACAAGCCTTATTAGCAAAAAACCATAATGTGCTTATTTGTGGAGATTTTAATGTGGCGATCGCTGACATTGATATTTATGATCCCAAGGGGCGTGAGAACAAGGTCATGTCCACAGATATCGAGCGTGAAGCCTTAGCCGAAGTCTTAAATCTTGGCTTTAAAGATATATTTCGCAAGTTTGAATCTGGAGGTGAATACTTTAGCTGGTGGGACTATCGTTCAGCTGGGTTTAGTCGCAATCGCGGCTGGCGGATTGACTACCATTTTTTAACCGATCCACTTTACGAAAAAGCCACTGCTTGCAGAATCGACATTGAGCCTCGTAAGCTCACACAGCCCAGTGACCACACTCCTGTCATTGTGACTATCGGTTATCCCTAGCGATCGCTTTTAGGGAACCCAGAAACCCAAAAAGTTATGGCGCACGCTGCGTGTGTGCCATAACTTTTTGGGGTTTAAGGTTTTATTTGCCTAGCTACTTAGTAATATTGATGGTAGTTGGATTAGATTTTTCGAGAGATTTACAGCGAGATATGGCTATGAAATTCCGCATCTTTTTAGCGATCGCAATACTCATCTTATTTTTGTTTCCCGCACCTGCATGGGCAGCCAACCAAAGCCAAATTTTGCAACTAAAGACAACCAGACTTTGCCAAGGCTGTGACTTAGCAAATGTCTACTTACCGATCGCAAAGTTGGATTACACCTATTTACTAGATGCCAATCTCAGCAAAGCAAACTTAACTGGCGCGAGCATATCTTTCTCAAATTTGAGTCGCGCTAACCTCAGAGGTGCAAACCTAAGTTATGGCAATTTTCAGCGCACAAAAATGTTGCTAGCTGACTTGAGCGGTGCAGTTCTCGATAAAGCCAACTTGACTGAAGCCGATCTCACCAGTGCGATCGTTTTAGAGTCCCAATTAGCTAGCGCAAAGCTCTGTAAAACAATCCTACCTAGCGGACTAACATCAAATCGAGACTGTCCCGTAAAAGATTAGCAGTACGACGCAAAGCGCCGCACTGCTAATCTTTTACGGAGAAGGCAGTAACTTAAAAACCTGTAGCGCAAGCCACAGGTTTTTAAGTCTTATATTTAAAGAGAGAGCCGTCAAGCAGCATCTCTCAAGAGCTATACCCCAACACAAAAAACTTAAATAGGGTAACTCAAACAATTACCACAGGGCAGGCACAGGAGCCGCAGGTGCGATCGCTGGTGCGGGTCTAAAAGGAGCAACCACAGGTGCTGGTTCTTCAGGCGCAGCACAAGCATTAAATCCTTCACTCAACAAAGAAGAACAATAGGAGCTTGGCAAATCACGGGTGCGAATAGTCGCATCACTTAGAGTTTGCAAATCCATCATTTCACGATGAATTGCCCTCAGAGCATTAGATTGACGCTCAATCAATTGATCCCTAAAAGTAGTTTGAATATAGGGATTAGGCAAATTAGGATCAGAAGTAATATCCAAAACTTTATTCTGTACCTGTGGATAGGTGGCAGGAAAGTTTCGAGGAAATTGATCTTGATCAGTGAGCAGGGGATCGGCAAAAGCAGCACCAGTAGCTAGCAGCGCGGACGCAGTAACTAATGATGAAGCAAGCCAAGAGAACCTAGTACTCATATAAATACATATCCTCACGGTTGGACGCTGACTAATGTAGCAGATTCAGCTTAAAGTTGTTGGATTGCTGACGTAAAATCCAAGAAAATTTTTAAAAGTTGTGGAATATTCAAATCGCCAAAAATTATTAGAGCTATTTTGCAGACTTGCCTATAAAAGTGGGGACTTTACACTATCTTCTGGACAAAAAAGCACCTATTACATCAACGGCAAACTGGTGACTTTGCATCCCTTCGGTGGGCTATGGACTGGTCAGGTCTTATTGTCAATGTTGCCTGAAGGTACTGGAGCCGTGGCTGGCTTAACTTTGGGAGCCGATCCGATCGTGAGTGCCGTTAGCGTCGTATCTGCCTATGAAAACAAGCCTATTCCTGCATTAATCATCCGTAAACAGCCCAAAGGACATGGTACTGCGGCATGGATCGAGGGGTCAGTTCTGAACCCAAATACTAATGTGGTCGTATTGGAAGATGTGGTCACTACAGGGCAATCGGCTTTATTTGCAGTCGAGAAACTCCGAGATGCGGGCTACACAGTCGATCACATTTTGACGCTAGTTGATCGCAAGCAGGGCGGAGCCGAGCTATACGCTAAGGAAGGATTAGAGTTTGGCGCTGTATTCGCAATTGATGAAATTCAGGCTTATGCAGCCAAGTTATAAAAGTTGGTTTGGATAAATTCGCGATAGACTTTACCAAAAGAAATTTTTAAAACTTATGCAAGGCAAATTCCCACTGCACCCTCCCGTAAAATTTGGCACTGACGGTTGGCGCGGCATTATTGCCGACGACTTTACCTTTGAGAGATTAGTGGCAGTTGCGCCGATCGCTGCCCAGATTTTGCGCGAAACCTTTGGTGAGTCGGGTAGTAACACGATCATTGTGGGGTACGATCGCCGCTTTATGTCGGAAGCCTTTGCCCAACGCACGGCGGAAGCAGTGGCGGCGATCGGTTTTGACGTGTTGCTTGCTGACAGCTTTGCGCCCACACCCGCCTTTAGTTGGGCTGCCTATGAGCGCAAAGCTCTAGGGGCTTTGGTAATTACGGCGAGTCATAACCCTGCCAATTATTCGGGCTTAAAGATTAAAGGTGCATTTGGCGGCTCCGTATCACCTGATGTGACCGCGAAGGTTGAGGCAATTTTAGAGCGCGGTGATTTTGTTTACGAGAGTCTGCAAAAAGGACAAATCACCACCTTTGATGCTTGGACAAGCTACTGTAATGCTCTGTGCGGCAAAGTGAATATTGCGTCGATTAAAGAGGCGATCTGCTTGGGAAAGTTGACCATATTTACAGATGTCATGCATGGAACCGCCGCAAGTGGTTTATCCAGAATTTTAGATCTGCCTGTCGCCGATCAAACCAGTTTGATTGAAATTAACAGTGACACTGATCCCCTATTTGGGGGCAATGCGCCTGAGCCTCTACCTCGCTATATTGCTGAGCTACTTCGCCAGATTAAAACCTACCATCGTGACCATCCTGATCAGACCCTAGTTGGCTTTGTATTTGATGGGGATGCCGATCGCATTGCCGCCGTGGACAGTGAAGGCAATTTCTTGAGTTCGCAAATCTTGATCCCAATTTTAATAGAACATCTCGCTCAACATCGCGGCTTCACGGGCGAATTGATCAAAACCATTAGCGGCTCTGATTTAATGCCCAAAGTTGCGGCGCTATTTGGTTTACCGATATACGAGACTCCCGTTGGTTACAAATATATCGCCGAGAGAATGCTCTCTGGCGTACCTTGTCTTTTGGGCGGTGAAGAGTCAGGCGGCATTGGCTACGGCAGTCACATTCCTGAGCGTGATGCCTTGTTGTCAGCCTTGTATGTGCTGGAAGCGATCGCCACTTCAGGGAAAGATTTGAGCGAACTCTATAGTAATTTGCAACAACAAACTAAGTTTGTCTCCCATTACGATCGCATTGACAAGAAGTTGTCAGGAATGGAAGCAAGGGAGAAGCTGGTGAATACACTTCAGCAATTTTCGCTCACCGAAATTGCGGGTAGAAGGGTCGTTGATATCACCGCCCCCGATGGTTTTAAGTTCCGTTTAGAAGATCAAAGTTGGCTCCTTGTTCGTTTTAGTGGTACTGAGCCTCTTTTACGCCTCTATTGCGAAGCCGCAACTCCTGAACTTGTACATAAAACTCTCAACTGGATTGCTAACTGGGCTGAGCAGTTTAATTAGGGCTTCAGAACCCAAAATCAAAAAAGCTGTGGCGCACGCTGCGCGTGCGCCACAGCTTTTTTGATTTTTATTTCGCAGAGTGACTTAACGTGGTGCACAGCGCCGCAACGGCCTTTCTGGTTTTACAACCAAGCTGGGGCGACAGCGATAAAATATTCTTGGTACAGCAAATTAGCT
Organism: Pseudanabaenales cyanobacterium; assembly: GCA_038215315.1. Classification (GTDB taxonomy): domain Bacteria; phylum Cyanobacteriota; class Cyanobacteriia; order Pseudanabaenales; family Pseudanabaenaceae; genus Pseudanabaena. The sequence goes on along the minus strand of JBBQRB010000007.1, from coordinate 9,668 downwards.
AGATTCCCATGACCAATGCCAACCTGCCTCCCCGTGATAGTTTAGTTAATCGCTTAATCTTTGGGCTGACCACCAGCACCTCTTTACTCGCCACAGCCAGCTTAATTTTATTGCTGCATATTCAGCAAGGCTCCCCAGAGCTAGAAGCCTTCACAACAGGATTAGCGATAATTATCTTCTCTGTGGGGCTAGGTTCCAGCCTATTTGTAGCAATTTCCATCATCCGTAGCATTCAACCACCACTAATCGAACTAGCCGAAATAGCAGAAGAGATATCAACAGGAAATTTGTCAGCGCGATCGCAGTTAAATCGTGCTGATGAAATTGGTGAATTTGCCAGAACTTTTAATCGCATGGCAGCGCATCTAGAGGCAAAGACCGCCACCCTCGAAGCGCGTGATATTCAGTTTGCGCTGCAAGCCCTAGACCGAGTTTTTGTCAACACCACCGATCAATATAAATTGATCAAGGCGAGTCTTGAGGAAATTTGTAAACTTACAGGCGCTCAGCTTGGCAGCATTTATCTATGGGAAACTTCCACCTCGCGACCTGATGGCTATCTAGTTTTGGCGGCAGAATGGGGTTACAAGACTAGCCAAGCGATGACCGAAATCAATCTCGGCGAAGGCATCATTGGACAGTCGGGACAGCTTGCCGAGCCGATCATTTGGGAAGGCGATCGCCTTAAAGGTCAAACCCTCGTCTATCGCACACCCGTGGGCGACCTTCTACCTCAGAGTCTTTCCGCCTATCCATTGTTACTTCGCCAGAGCCTAGTGGGGGTTCTCTTTTTAGGTAGTCTCGTCCCCTTGTCAGAGCGAGGACAAAATATTTTGCAGTCTATCGGTCGTCGGCTTGCTACAGCAATTAGCAATGCTCAAAGTATTGAGACGATCGCCCGTCAGCGCGAAGAACTCACTACTGTTTTTGAACAACTTGCCGATGGCGTATTACTGAGCGATCCCGCAGGGCGAATTCTTAAAATCAACTCCGCAGGTCGCAAAATTTTCAGTTTTAATTCCCTTAATACAGGTGCAAATATAGGAGTAAATACAGAGGCGAATGCATCGCCTGTAATCGCTAAGTCAATGGAAGAGATTGTCAAGCAATTTGACATCAGACATCAAGACGGCGAACCCGTAGATCTAGCCAATCTAGTCGTATTTCGAGCGATGTCTACGGGAGAAGTCGTCGAAGATCAAGTGATTTTGCGTCCGCCCGAGGGTAATGAAATCATCCTCAGCACTAAAGCTGCGCCCCTAGTGGGCACTGAGTCCGAACTAATCGGCAGCGTGATGATCTTGCGGGATGTCACGGAACAGCGTTATCGCGACAAGGTGATGCAAGAGACGAATAAAATCATGATTGAGCAGCAAAAACGGATGAGTATTTTGCAACGCTTGACCAACCTGATTAACCAGCAACTGCAAGATCTAGGCGTTCTTTTAGAATCTGTGGTGGAAGCAACCTGTGACGCGATTATGTGGGCAGACATTTGCGTGATCGCGCTCTATGATGCCAAAGAAAATAAACTCACACTTTCAGCCGCTAAGGGTCTGCCTGAAGACTTTCCTTTGCAAAAATCCTTTGACTTAGATGCTCACAATTTAATTGCTCAGGTTTTTAAAGAAGGCATTCCCATAGAAATCAAGGCTGGAGAATCGCATTTAGTTGCCGATCTTCCTGTTAAGAGTGCTTTATGTGTGCCGATTGAGTCGAGTCGCTCTGGTCGTTTAGGAGTATTAGCGATCGGGCATTTTTTGATCGAGAAGGCGAGTTCTCGTGAAGACTTAAATCTATTGGCTTCTTTTGGCGTGCAGGCCGCGATCGCGATCGGCAATGCCCAATTAATCAACCAAATCGAAGCTCAGAATGCCCAGCTATTAGAAGCAACTCAACTCAAGAGCCAGTTTTTAGCAAATATGAGCCACGAACTACGCACCCCGATGAATGCGATTATTGGCTTCTCGCAAGTGTTGCTGCGTCAGCGTCGCGAGGCCCTATCGGTGAGTCAAGTCGATATGGTGGAGCGCATCCTCCGCAATGGCAAAAACCTATTAGATTTGATTAACGATATTCTTGACTTATCGAAGATCGAAGCAGGAAAAATGGAAGCTCGTCCTGAATACTTTAATCTTGATGAACTGATTCACCATACCTGTGAGAGCCTGCAACCACTAGCTACCGTTAAGGCTCTTAATTTTGTATTCCGCAATGAGATTGGGACTTGTGCGATTTACCATGACTCAACCCGAGTCAAACAAGTGATCACGAATCTCGTGTCTAACGCGATTAAGTTTACTGATCGCGGTGAGGTCTGTGTCGGGCTGAAATATGCCAATAAAGCCGAAATAACTAAAGATAGTCAGCTTGCAGAAGAATCTACCCTCCCCTTCGCGACAACCAATATTCTTATTTTTGTTCGCGACACAGGTATTGGCATTGATCCCGAATTTCAACGTACTATTTTTGAACAATTTCGCCAAGTCGATCAGTCTTCTACTCGTAGGCATGGCGGCACTGGCTTGGGTCTAGCAATTACTGAGCAACTTGTCTTACTAATGGGCGGGACAATCTCAGTTGAAAGTGTCGTTAACCAAGGTTCTACATTTACAGTCGAGTTGCCACCAAAATTATCTCAAAGCTAAAGAGCGCCGCATCTCTATTCTGGTTTTTAAATAGTAATGGCGGCGCGAAGCGCCGCCATTACTATTTGGGGTATAAGCCATACGCTAAAAATTATTAATAACAAAATCTTCACAAGACATTGACAATCATGACTATCGTTTGAGATATTAGATGATCGTGAGATTTTATTAATTGAGCATAAAGACTCTTGGCTAATGTAATTGTTATTGGGGCACAGTGGGGTGACGAAGGTAAAGGCAAAATCACCGATTTGCTGAGCCGCTCCGCAGATGTCGTTGTTCGCTACCAAGGCGGTAATAACGCAGGACACACGGTTGTTGTCGGCGATCGCACCTTCAAGTTACACCTGATTCCGTCAGGAATCCTGTATCCCAAAACGGAATGTATCATTGCCAGTGGCACAGTGATCGATCCGCAGGTGCTTCTCGAAGAAGTGGATCGTCTTAAGACTCTAGGCATATCAACCGACAATCTATTTATTGCCGAAACTGCCCATGTCACCATGCCCTACCACAGAGTGCTGGATCAGGCTTCGGAAGTACAACGCGCCGAACACAAAATTGGAACGACAGGGCGCGGCATTGGACCAACTTATGCCGACAAATCTGAGCGTGTCGGTATTCGGATCATTGATTTAATGGATGAAAAGCGCCTTGCCAAAAAGTTGCGCTGGGCGATCGAGCAAAAAAACATTGTTCTGCAAAAGCTTTATAATTTAGAACCCCTCGATGCTGAAGCCATCATTGATGAATATCGTGGTTATGCTGATCGCCTACGTCCCCATGTAGTTGATGCTTCGCTCAAAATCGATAAAGCAATCCGTGAGCGTCGCAACATTTTATTTGAAGGCGCACAGGGAACGTTGCTCGATCTTGATCATGGAACCTATCCCTATGTGACCTCCTCTAACCCAGTGGCAGGTGGCGCTTGCATCGGGGCTGGCGTAGGTCCTACCTGTATTGATCGCGTGATTGGTGTTGCCAAGGCATACACCACCCGCGTCGGCGAGGGACCATTTCCCACGGAGCTTCATGATGAAATTGGCGCACAGATTGGCGATCGCGGAGCCGAGTTTGGTACGACTACAGGGCGTAAACGCCGTTGTGGTTGGTTTGATGGTGTGATTGGTCGCTATGCAGTTCGTATCAATGGCTTGGACTGCCTAGCTGTCACCAAACTAGACGTACTAGATGACCTTGACGAAATCAAGGTCTGCACTGCTTACGAACTCGATGGCAAGATTGTCCATGATTTCCCTAGCGATGCTCGTGCCTTTGCTCGTGCCGTTCCCATCTACGAGACGCTCCCTGGTTGGAAACAATCGACTAGCGAATGTAAGACCGTTGAGGAGCTACCTCAAGCAGCCAAAGAATATCTAAAATTTCTTGGCGACTTGACAGGTACACCGATCGCAATTATTTCACTGGGCGCAAGCCGAGGTCAAACCATCATCGTTGAAGATCCAATTCACGGACCTAAACGAGGTTTGTTGAGAGCTTAGATTTAGCGATCAGCCTTTAGCGATTAGCTTCTGGGTTAAATCTAGGTAACGACAACTACAAATTAACAGCCAATAGCTAACTGCTAGCGGCTAAAAGCCATTAAGCAATCATAAAATCACTAAAATGCAACTACAAATTAACGCTACTACTCGCCCTCCAGCCAACAACCGCGCTTTGCGCCGTAATGGTCAAATCCCTGCAACTGTATATGGACACAAAGGATCGGAATCAATTTCGATCACTCTCGATACCAAAGAAGCAATTACCCTATTACGTCAGGCTACGATCAATAACACAATGATCGAAGTCAATGTAACCGATGGGGATTTCAAAGGCAAAACCCTATTACGTGAAGTCCAAAACCATCCTTACAAAAATGATATCTATCACCTCAGTTTCTTTGCGATCGAGTCACAGTCTAAGATTGAAGTAGATATCCCTCTCCATTTTGTCGGCGTACCTGTCGGTGTAAAGGTTGGCGGCGGTTCTATCGACACGATCAAGAATTATGTGCGTGTGGCTTGCGCTCCTAACTTGATTCCTGAAAGTTTTGAGCTAGATATTACCCATCTCGAAATTGGTAAGGGCATCCACGTTAGTGAAATTCCCTACCCAGAGGGTGTCAAGCCTGTAACTGAAATCACAGCATTAGTTGTGACTATTCTAAATAAATAAAAAAAGGGCGCGATGCGCCCTTTTTTTGAGGATATTTTTGTGAATACGATTCGATATTTGCCCCTTGTCGTGGGGACATTGGGCGGTTTGGCACTCTTCGCTAATCGGATGGTGACCGCAAACCTTACCTCGAGTCAGTCGCGGGCTGATGCCCTTGGAGTGCTACTGAGTGCGGTTTTGATTTTAGTGGGCTTGTTATGGCAACAAGCTCAGCCAAAGATCCCTGAAGCAGTCACTTTAATCGGCAAAGAAGGCTTTGAAATCGCAAATTCACTGAATGATGCGAGCAAAACAGAATTGGCTTGGGCTTCGCATATTTTACTTACCAATACGGTAACTAAAGTGGTGGCGATTTATTATGATCGCCAGACTATTTTACGGCGAGGCATACTCGGTAATAGCAATCAGGTAAATATTGGCGCGATCGCAGAGCGGGTCATGAAAACTCAAAAGCCCATATACCTAGTAAAACTAGAGCTTTATCCTGGGAAGGTGGAATTTGACTATCTGCCTGAAAATACTCAAGGTGTGATCGTGCAACCTCTGGGCGAAAAAGGAGTCATGGTTCTGGGTGCTAATATTCCCCGTAGCTATACTAAGCAAGATGAAAATTGGGTCACAGCGATCGCTGACAAACTTACTTACAATCTCGAGCTAAGTATCGTAAATAAAACCCAAATATGATTCGGCGGGCTTCGCCCGCCGAATCATATTTGGGTTTTGAAACGCATAAGTTATTTCGCTGGCGATCCTTAAGTAGCTAGCTACAGGTATAAGCTCCAAAAATCATCCTCATCAAACTTCCCAAGCCATGCTAAATCGTATTTTTGCCACTTTTACGCTCTCTTCGCTATTGATGACCACCCTAGCTTTAGGTCGTTTAGATCAAGGCAGCCATCAAGCGATCGCCCAAATCCCTCAAGAGACTGAAGAAGCTAATCCCAATAAAATCAATAAGCCAACTACAATTTCAGCTAGTAAACGAGCCTTAATCAAAGAGTTACTCGAAATTACTGAATCAGATAAGAGCGCTCAACAGATCATGGACTCAATGGTTAGGGCTGAACTACCGAAGTTAGTGTCTTCGATCTTGCAGCAGGTTCCGTCTCTCGATAGCGATCGCCCTGAAGTCCAAAAACAATTTAGCAGTGTCGTCTCCCAAATGGCGATTAAATATCGCGATCGCGTGGCAAAAAAAATCAATGTTGGTCAATTAATAGAACAGGTTTCCTATCCTATTTACGACAAGTATTTTACGGAGCCAGAGCTGCGCGACATTCTTGGCTTTTACAAATCATCGACAGGTAAAAAGGCGATCGCGATATTGCCACAGATTGTGGGCGATTCGCTGAGCCGCACTAATGAAATTTTATTGCCCCAAATGACCAAGATCATGGGTGAAATCATTTCTGAAGAGCTACTAACGCTAATCAAAAATCGCTAAAGAACCGATTTTGGTATTTTCAGTGCCAACGGCGCTGAAAATACCAAAATCGGTTTCATAATGAGAATGATGGCAACAACTTTTGGCGATTTTGAAGAATTTCAATTTGCACCTATACTGTAATGCTGAATATGAAACTCAAAGAAATATTTACAAACGTTGCAGAACGGTGCTGGTAAATATTTCTCTAACAAACTCACTTTTTAGACAAAGACGCATGGCAATTCTGGATCAGCAAGGTCGCTTATTTGGCAAATTTAGTATTCTGGACATCGGGGCGATCGCCACAGTTCTGATTGTCTTGGTTGGCTTACTGATCGTCCCAGGTAACAGTGGCAGCTCGATCGCCCAGATCCTTACTGCCGAAAACAAAACTGTTCAAGTAGTAATGAATGTAAGGGGGCTAAGCGCTACAGACCCACAGGAGCTAGTCAAAGTCGGGGATGAAGTAAATATTGTTATTCGTAATCAGCCTCGCGGCAAAGTCAAGATTGCCAAAGTGGACATCGCTGTTCCCAAAATCGTGGCGGCAAAAGCCGATGGTACAGCCGTCTTTTTTGATGATCCCCGTGCTGTGTCAACATTTCAATCAGACTTAGCAATTACCCTCGAAGCAACTGCCCAGATTACCAATGATGGCGCAGTATTTGCTGGTGAAAAGGTAAAAGTTGGCACATCTATTGATATCGAAGGCTCTAAATATATAATTCGGGGTAGTGCTATGGCGGTGAGGTATTAACGATGCAATCCCCATTTCCTCAAGGTTTTGTACTCAAAGGTCGTTATGCCGTCCGATCTACAATCGGGCAGGGTGGAATGGGTCGCACCTACTTAGCGCAAGATCTAGAACGCTTTAATGAAACCTGCGTTCTTAAAGAATTTATCCCACCTCAAGATTCTCAAGAAGTAACCGAAAAATCGAAAGAGCTATTTCGCCGCGAAGCCTCGGTGCTATATCAGATTCGTCATCCCCAAGTGCCAGAATTTCGAGCTACTTTCGAGTCTGAGGGACGGCTTTTGCTGGTGCAAGACTATGTGGAGGGCAAAAATTATCGAAACTTACTGATTGAGCGTCTTGCGTCAGGGCAGACCTTTTCGGAAGTTGAGATTTTTACGCTGATGCAGCAACTCTTGCCTGTCCTCAGTTATCTGCATAGTCACAATATTATTCACCGCGATATTTCGCCTGAGAATCTCATGTTGCGATCGCTGGATAACTTACCTGTGCTGATTGACTTTGGTGTTGTGCAAGAAACTAATGCCAAGCTCAGCAGCCAAATGGGAATCCCTGCGGCAACTGTAGCGGGCAAAGCTGGCTATGCACCACCAGAGCAATTGCAATCTGGCAATGCCTATGCCAATAGTGATCTCTATGCTTTGGCGGTAACTTCGATCGTTTTGTTAACAGGTAAAGAACCAACAGAATTGTTTGACAGCATTAATCTCGCTTGGAATTGGCAGCAGTTTACTAATGTCAATCCTGCTTTTGCGCGAGTAATTAATCAAATGCTGAGCTATAAACCTACCAATCGTTATCGGTCTGCCGATGAGGTGTCACAGGCTTTGCTGGCTGCACAGGCTTCTTTTTCGGGAGCAAAAACCTATGCTGTGGGGCGACAAGTCCCTTCGACTATAGCCGCAGCGTTACCACAAAAGACGGTGGTTGCTGGCAGCGATAACCGTAGTCCTGCTTACCGTCCACAGAGCGATCCAACTTCTTCTAATAGTGGCGGTGGATTAAATTGGTTTTTGGGAGTTTTGATCATTTTGGCGGCTGGTTTTGGTTCTTGGGCAATTACATCCTTGTTTTTTAGCCGCAGTCGGACTGTGACTGCCCCTACGGAAACCGCGATCGCTACTCCCACAGTCACGCCTACGTCGGCAAATATTACTAATATCAATACCAGTCTTGCCCTGCGAGATATCGATGAAGGGATTAGCCGTGGACTGGCTAGCAATGCGATCGCGCCAGGACAAATCGTGAATGTGCGATTTAACGGTGAGCAAAATCAGCTAGTCACGGTATCGCTAACGGGTACAGATTTGCAAATGACTATTCAGAGCGATGATCAAATCGGTCTGGGTAAGAGCAACTCTCAGGTCGGTCTAGATAGCCGCGCCATCGACAATTCCACAGGATATTGGCAAGGAAGACTAAAAAAAGATGGTGTCTACTACATCAAAATTAAAACTACTGGCACTAGTGAAACTTCCTACAACCTAGATGTGCGCCTAGAAACACCCGCAAGACCGAAACCAACGCCTACGGTCACGCCTACTCCTACTATCACTCCTACGCCTACCCCTTCACCCACAGAGCAACCTACAGAAACCCCAGTTTCCCCTGAGCCATCACCCACCGTCACACCAAGGGAACCCACGCGATCGCCTGAGCCATCTCCTATTCCCAATCCGCCCGACCCAGCACCTGAGCCAGTCAGACCAACGACAAACCCAAACAATCTTAACTTTTAGGATGATGATCATATAGCTGTCGCCAAGTGTATTAGGACAAGCCAAAACCCAAGGAGACTAAGTTGCGGCGCTTCGCGCCGCAACTTAGTCTCTGGGTTTTATATCCTAATACACTTGGCGACAGCTATATGTTGTGCAGTTTCATTAATTAGAACTCTCTGACATATTCTCGAAGTTCCACTATTAACATCGTTGCAGCTAACATCGTTGCAGCGAAGGCGATCATACATAAATGCAACCCATCGAAATCAAATTTCAAAAGCTCCACCCAGATGCTCAAGTTCCTAGCTATGCCCACAATGACGATGCAGGAGCAGATGTCTACACTGTTTTAGAAATGACCTTACAACCATTTCATCGTGCTGCTATTCCCACAGGTTTAGCTGTAGATATTCCTGATGGCTATGAAATTCAAGTGCGCCCCAAAAGTGGCTTGGCACTTAAGCATGGCATCACCGTTCTCAATTCTCCAGGTACAGTTGACGCTGGCTATCGCGGTGAAATTCAAGTGATTATGATCAACTTAGGGACAGAAGCTTATACCTTTGCTAAGGGACAAAAAATTGCTCAATTAGTGCTTAAACCCGTGACGAAGGCTAACTATGTCGAAGGTGAATTGAGAATTAGCGATCGCGGTACGGGTGGATTTGGCAGTACAGGCGTTTAGAACTATCTTTTGGCGTTTATGTCCTAACAAGACTGGCGGCAGCTATAAATAGGGCTTGCTGAAAAAGCAAAAAAAGCATACAAGCAATGGTTTTCAAGGAGATCAGAAACTGATAAAATGCAAGGAAAAGTAGCAAAAACAAGCAAAATCCTTGCACCAATAAGATTTCATGTACCGACGCTCCTCCACAGAACAACTATTATTCGAGAATTTCTATTTGCCATTTAGCGGCAAACTGTCAGGAGGAAATCGATGG